>MEIF01000035.1 GCA_001750645.1 Gammaproteobacteria bacterium AqS3 | reverse complement strand
GATTCTTTCATCGGATGAAAGCTTATTTTCAAACTCTGTTTGTAATTGGCTCATGACTGGAATGGCGTCAGTGCTTGTTCCGGCACCTAATAAAAAATGCAGGTTTTTTGCTGTTATAAATTTTTGAACATCTGTTTTAGCTTCCTTTAATAATCTTTTATTTATGTTGTTTACTTTTTCAAAGCCGGGGTTATCTTTTAATTTATTGCTTAAATCAACGCCATTTTGGATATAGGTAATAGGGTTTTGTCTATTAATATGCACATTTTTAAACCTTAACTTGGAGAGGATATATAATCTTTTATGGTCGAGTTCCAGATTTGGCTGCCTTCCATCTGCTTGGATATATGATCTGTATATGTTTTCTAAAATTCTAATATTTTCCAGATCTTCATTCCGGAATTGAAACCTTGATAAATAAGAAATGAATTCTTTGAGCTTCTTGTCAAGTAGTGCGTCTTTGATTTTAAGATTAATAGGAAAGATAGCACCTTCTAATGAAGGGTTGTCTGCTGTAATGGCTTTTGCTGCTTTATTTAATTTTTTCTCAAGATCAGACTTTAGGTCTTGAAACTCTGACCATCTGGCTGATTCAGGCACGAAGAAACATGTCCGATCATATTCAGTTTTATATTCTCCTAACTGAGCAGCCTCATCCCTCCTGCCAACCTTGCTGTAGAATCGAATAATTTGCTCTTTTTCTTCTTCAAAAGCATCGGACAGTCTCTTTAGTAATAACACTCCGAATATGTAATCCTTAAACTCAGGAGCATTCTCGTACCTTTCCGGAAGTGTAGTTACTTCTTGGATCAAGTTTTCTAGTTCAGGTTGGGTAAGCCTTGACATGTTCCAAAGTGCGCGGGTAAGAAGTGCGGATTGTATAGAGTTTACTCATCAAGTATAGAAACTGTCTCTTTCCTATCTATATAGATATTCTTGTTCTTACAGATACCGGTTTGCCGCTCTACCGGTTGTTGTTGTCTCTTGATGGGCTTGAAGAGCTGGCAGAGCTATTGAGAGACTGCGCTTCAGCTGCACAGCGGCAGGTAAAACAAGCCAGCGCGGGGGTGAAGTCATGAACCGCCACCAAAATGAACCTCAGCCAGCTCCATAAACTTCTCCGCCACGCGCTTGGCGATTTCTTCGGGGAAGTGCTGGTTCAAAGCCCGCTTCATTTCCCGCTTGGTCAGTCTCTGCTCCCGGTGTTTGTCGAAGAAGTCGACGATCTTGGTGTCTTTTTCCAGCTGCGCAACACACTCCCGAACATCCCGCTTGGCCAGGTTGATGGTGTCTTCATCGAGTTCGTCCTCCCCGCCCAGCTCGGCGATGAGCGTGTTGTAGAAGGGCAGCTCAATGTCTGAGAGTCCCAGATCTGAAGCCTGCTGCTCGCGCTCGCCGTCAATGTTCTCGCGCAGGTTGACGAGCAGCTGCAGGAGTTCGTCCCACTTGCCGTCGTGCTCGCCGACGATTTTCCTCAGTTTTTCTGATGCCTCCTCGAATGTCGTGTCATCGTCCAGCTCGTCCATCAGGGTTTCGCACAGCGAATTTTCTGCGGGCGGGAGGTTGAGGTCCTTGACCCTTCGCTGGAATTCGTTTCTGCTGCGGCTCCTCTTCAATATGTCCATCACCTGCTTGACGAGGTCGTCCCACTTTTCCTCGTGCCGGCGGATGATGTCCTCCAGCCGCTCCGAGAGCGTTTTGTAGTATTCGGGGTCTTCGTCAATGTTGACGTTGATGTGGTGCTTGATGGCGTGCTCCACCTCAAACGCCTTCGCGCGGGGCGATTTGTGCTGGTTGAGCTTGTCCAGATAGCCGTCCGCAAACAGCTCCACCGGCGGGATTTTGGGGTCGATGCCGGTGGAGAACAGGTGCTCCTCAATCAGCTTGCGCACCTTCTCACCAATCCCCGCAGTGTTCAGCTCATCGTCCCGGTAGAGGTTGCGGGCGCCGTTGGAGATCTTGCCGAGCCTTCTGAGGTCGGGGATGAAGGGCACTGCATCACGGTGCGGCAGGATGATGTCCATCTGCTTGGAAAAGATGCGGAAATCTCTGTGGAATTCCTGCCTTTTGACTTCGTCCTTCAGCGAGGCAATGCAGGCGTCGATGTCGTCCAAATCCAGGCCGAGTTGCTTGAAGTAGTTGACCACGCGGGTGTGGGCGTTTTTGAGGTGCGGGAGTTCCTCCTTGAGTTCAAGCAGTGCGCCCTGAACATCCTGGGAGGAGAACATCTCCAGCGCCTCAATCAAATAATCGGAGAGGCCGAAGTAATCAACGATATACCCCCTTGACTTGTCCTCTTTGGTGCGGTTGACTCGGGCAATCGCCTGGAGCAGCGTGTGGTCGGTGAGCTTGCGGTCGAGGTACATCACCTGGGCGATCGGCGCGTCAAATCCGGTCAGCAGCATGTCCTTGACGATGAGCACGGACAGGTCGGACTCGCCCTCGCCGGCGCCCAGCGGTTTTTTGAAGTCCTCGATCTGCTGCCTGTGTTTTCTGGGGTCGGTGTGCCGGCGAAAGCGCGGGGTGTCGTTGTGGTCGCCCGAGATGATGACGGCCGAGTGCGGGGCGTTGTCCAGCTGGTCGAGCTGCTCCTTGAAGCGGATGGCGGCCTCGCGGGATGAGGTGACGATCATCGCCTTGAAGCCGTTCGGCCGGATGTGATCGCGGTAGTGCTTGATGATGTCGATGCACACCCGCTGGATGCGCTTGGGCGCCTCGAGGATGGCGCGCTGCGTGGCTGCACGGTCTGCAATTTCTGCCATTTCCTCCTCGGTGTAGTCGCTGCAGAATTCCTCGAACAGGCTGTCGAGGCTGTCGCCGGTGACCCGAAGCTCCGGCTCCCGCCCCTCGTAGAGGATCTGCACGGTGGCCTCGTCCCTGACCGCCTGTTCGATGGTGTAGCGATCGATGTAGGAGCCGAAGGTTTTGGTGGTTTTCTGGGATTTGATCAGCGGCGTTCCCGTGAATGCGACGCGCGGGGCGTTGGGCAGGGCGACATTGGTGGCGGCGCCCAGAGTTCCGTATTGGGTGCGGTGGGCTTCGTCCGTGAGCACGATGATTTTTTCCGATTCATTCAGGACGGGGAACTCAAGGTTGTCAACGTTTTCCTGAAACTTCTGCACCATCGCCGTGACGATGTCGGAGGACGGCTTGGCCAGCAGCTGCTTCAGATGCGCCACCGACTTGGCGTTGTAGACCGTCTCGCCCTGCGTGTTTTGGAAGGTGTTGGTCAGCTGGCTGTCGAGCTGGGTTCTGTCCGTCAGGAACACCAGCTTGTAGCCGCGCAGCTCGGGATCGCGGCGCACCTTGATGCTGAAGAACACCATGGTCAGCGACTTGCCCGAACCCTGCGTGTGCCAGATCACGCCGGACTTTGCATCGCGGTTGGCGCCGGATTTGATGCGGTTGATCGCCTTGTGAACCGCGCGAAATTGCTGATAGCGCGGGATTTTTTTGACGAGGCGGCCCTCGACCACTTCGAACACCGTGAAGTTCTGCAGGATGTCGAGGAAGTTTTCCCTTGTGAACAGGCCGTCGATGAGGACATCCTGGCTTTTTTCCTTGCCGTCGTATTCCTCCTCGCCGATGGGGTAGGCGTCCTTCCATTCCAGGAAGTGCTCCTCGCGCGAGGTGATGGTGCCGACCTTGGCCTGGTCTCGATGGGTTGAGACCATCATCAGGTTGTAGTGGAACAGTTTTTCGGCGCCTTCGTGATCGGAGGGGTTGCGAAGGTTGGCGTAGCGGTGCAGTTGGTTGATCCCCGCCTTCATCGGCTCGGTGATGTAGGGCGACTTGCACTCGATGACCGCCAGCGGCAGACCGTTGACGAATAGCACGATGTCGGGGGTGATGTTTTGGTTGATGCCGGCGACCTTGAATTGGTTGGTGCAGAGGAAGTCGTTGTTGTCGGGGTTTTCGAAGTCGATGATGCGGACGGTGTGGTTGCGGGCGCCGCTGCCCAGGTCCTGCCGGACGGATACGCACTGGTTGATTTGAGTCCATATCGCTTGGTTGGCTTCGATCAGGCTGGTGTGCGGGACGCGGATGAGATCGCGCACGACCTTGTTGAGGTTGTCGTCGTTGAGCCAGGGGTTGATGCGCTTGATGCTTGTAGCCAGGCGCTTCTCGAGCACGACGTCCTTGAGTGAGGAGCGTTCTTTGGGTCCCTCAGCTGCCTCTGGTGAGAGTGCGGCGCCCTCGGTGTATGCCCAGCCGAGGTGCTTCAGCCGCTCTAGGGCGGGGAGTTCTACTTGGATGAGTTCGTCAGAGTGCATGGGTGGGGGTCCTATTGCTAATGCTTATAGATGTTGTTATGAAAGATAAAAAAATGCTAGAAAAGCAAATACTAAAAAAGTGATTTCTATTGAGTAAAAAATCTGCAATGTTTTAGAGAAAAAGACAGATAGAGGTTTATTTCTGTCCTTATGCTCGTAAGCCCTGGTGTCCATCGAAAAATCAGTATCATTTTTCTCGCGTACATCATCATATAAATTTCGAAACAGTCGTTCTTGCCGCAAATAGAAAGCATCAAGTCGCCAGAACCCAAATACAGGGATTAGCAGAAGAATAATGAGGTAAACACCATCCTCAGATTTGAAATAGCGATAAAGCAGCAATACCACTCCAGCGATTAGGGTTAAGCTCCATGATTTGATCATGAATGAGTTTTGAGCTAGCCGCGTGATAACTGCTTGGATCATCTCCAGATGTTTGATGACCTCGGTGCGTTGATCTTTGCAAGATTCAGAAGCTCTAGTCATCGGGAATTTCCTTTGTAATATTGTAGTCATCTATATTTTCTTTTATTTTCACTGCTCGATTTAGATATTCATTTTGGTTGTTAATGAACGCATCCCATTTCACGGAAAGAATGTAGCACGACTCACCGATATAAACTTTCTGAAACCCATGATTGTCGCAATCGTTATATTTCGGTTCCTTTGCATTGAACATATTTTCGGACAGTATCTTGAATAAAAACCCTGTATGTAAAGTTGTGCAATGACAGTATGAACAAGTTTTTTCTTCAAGGTAATAATCATAACTACCATTACTGTCCGGCAAGACGACAGCAAGCACAGCGTTAGTTCGACTTGTTTGCTCTTTGCGGGTTATCTCTTTCAAAGAATAAGAAACCTCCCACGGAATCCACTGCTTTTTTTCTTTAGCCAAAAACTCTTTCATTCCCCTGGAGATAAGAACAACAGTGATGCTAGTGTCATAGAGTTTGTCAGCCAATTTGCTTTTAATCTGATCTTCTGATAGATGGGATATATCTTCATCATCTTCTTCTCCTTTATAAATGTTGCCGGTTTCTTCGAGAGAAGCAATAAGCTCATCAACATAAGCCCGGGCAGTAACAGATGAATTGTCGGCTCGAAGACGTTCTCGCATTTCATCTGGGACATATAAGCCCTGAGAGCGGGGTGGATGCCACAGCCCATTTGAAAAAGCTGTAGATGCCCTAACGGTTTGAGCTAGACCTTTGGCAGAGGAGGCGTTATCGAGAGGATGAACATTGGTGTCCTCATGCTTATACGAAACAAAAACTTTATAACCCATGTTGTGTACTCCATACTTGAGGTTTCCCCTCTATAAGGCTTGCATAGAGGTGGAGGGTGGGAAAGGTATGAAGGGGTGGATTATAAACATTGCATTCCGCGCTTGAGCATGAAATCTTTGAAAGATTTGCTTGTTTAGGGGAGAGTGAGAGAATGTGGTGCCTTTGATATATGCCCAGCCGAGCTGTTTCAGCCGACTCAGCGCGGGAAGTTCTACTTGGGTGAGTTCGTCAGAGTGCATCAGATTCTCTTTCCCAGTTCACGAATTGGAACCCGACTCGTTTCAATTCTTTTAAGTGATGGTCTTTTATTTCCTTACACGACAGTACTTGATACATTAATAACCAATAACGATCCCGCATTTCTTTATCATCCTTAAAATTATTAACTTTGTCTACCAAAGATTCGATTATTTTTTCGCTGTTAGCACTTGAATCATCTCGCCATGCTGCGTATTCATACAGAAGAGCCAGAGACACACAATCTTCCCACTTTAGCATGGCTTCAATAACTTGATCATCGGCTCTTTCAATAAAATCGTTAACCACTTTATATCGAACGGAAAAATATAAACCATAAGCCATCATATCAGTCTGTATTCTTTCATACCCAGTGCTAACAAGAATGTTTACAAAATATCGGATTAGATCATTTGTTTTACTTTTGTATTTATCATTCATACATTCTAGTAGGGATTTACATACTGTCTCATAGAGTGGGCAAAAATAGGGATAACGCACAGTTAGATCCGATAAAGTTACTAATATATTGTGAGCGGCATGAGGAGTCCATTTTTTGTAGGAACTTATGCGCTTTAATGCATATTTGAGAGGAGCCAAATCAACTTCATCATTAGATTTTTGTGCTAGAGATAACGCTAAATCTAGATGGGCTTTGGCCGTTGTAAAACCAATACGGTTTGCAGCGTCGCTAAATTTAAATAATCGTAGTTTGTTAGTCCAATGTATTTCTGTCTTTAGAATTTGTTTAACATCTGTTTTTTTAGCATTTAGTCTAAGCTCGTAATGACCAAGACACAAACCCAGCTCTCGGATAAATTTTCTCGCCTCATCTTCAGTTTTTGCATAGTAAGCGTAGTCATCGATATGTCTTAAGTAATTTCGACACTTCTTGTTTTGAAGTGTCTTGTCAATATCGACAAGCAGCAGTTCGGAAATAATATTTGAGGCATGAGGGCCAATAGGTATTCCCAGAGTCTGACCTTCATTCATATATCGAAGATAGCAGTCGACTCTACTTCCTAGCGTGTCAGAGTCTTTATTTTTCTTGGCTTTTTCTTTGCCCTCAATAGCCCAATCAATTGCGTGAGTATAAATGCTTGGAAAGAAAGTCGCGATATCAGCTTTTACATAATAATTAGCGCCCAATCTAAATTTTAGTTCTAAATCTTCTTCTTCAAATTGGCGTGTCCCTCTATAGTTCATTTCGAATATATGTTGTTTATTCTTTAGTTTTCTAACATGCACCCTATTTTTCTTATCTTCAATAAAAAGCTTGCTGTTCAAAATATTCCAATTCTCACCGATTAGCTTGCATAATCTGGCGTAAGCAATTGGATGGGGTATGGCCTGTTCTCTAGGCACTGAGGTATGTCTAGACGCAAAATAACGAATATATCCGTAAGGCTTGGGATTCTTGGTTGACCAAATATCTTCAAGTTCACTTAAACCTTGGCTAGTAAAGCATGGAGGCAGTACTTCAGGCATTAGACCATGATCAAGTAAAGCCTTATACACTTCATTACCGCACGGCAAATCTGGATATCCAAGTTCTTTAGAGTTTTCTTCTGCCATCTCAGATGCTCCTGTGCCGTGTGGCTATATAAAATTCAGCGATTGAATGAATTAAATTTTGCAGCCAAAGATGGGCGTATAAATTCTTATTTAGAGAATTGAAATTAGAGTACTTATTCTTACCTGGCATGGATATTTTGGAGTTCATGTTGGATACTCCCTTTCTAGGTACCTACCCCCCTTGGATTTTTGAGAAAGAAGCAGTCAAAGAAAATCAAACAGGGCGGATTATAGACACTGGCTATCATGTTCATATTTATGAACTAGGTTATAACTGATAGCTTAGTATGCGGGCAATTTAGTGGGGGGGGCTTCTCTTTCGTGATGGTTGCAACTCTTGGCTTGGTTTCTTGAACAAGCTTTGTTCAAGTAGTCATCACATTTAGGTTCTCTCAGGATGTCCTATTGGAAGAGTGTTGTTGGGTAAATCAGCTTCATAGGAAACATCCTTGTAGTCATAAAAAACCACCTTGCCTTTGTTATTAGGAAGACGATCATTTACATCGTCTGCAAATCCATTTTTTAGATCACAAACACTCGTGGAAATATAGAGGGTTTCAATAGTATCTCTGTCTAGATGTTTGTAAATGTGAGAATCATTTTCAGAAAATGAACATCCTGAAACTACAATATCGCCGGATATATGGCCTAATGCTTTATAGCACCTACACAGGTATTGGTTTTCATGAATTTTCTTTAGCTTGTATTTTGAACTCCCAGACAAAATACACGTAATATTGACTCCTTGATAGTGAACCACTTCATCTAGGTTGGAATAAAAAGACTTACTATTTTTCTTCTTTCTTTTGGTGATTTTTCTGGCTCTATTCTTATTCTGAATCTGTTCCATAACTATATGTATTCCACCATGTAAAAAAAACAGGTTTTGGGCTTGACAATGTTTATCAAAAAAGAATTTCTCATCAATTTCATCTGTGAATCCATCAAATATCTCTATATCTCGTAATTTTGAATTTTCTTCAATTCTATCTGGAGAAGTTGTGTCTATATCAGCATTGCTTTTGTTAAAGTCGTCTTTTATTTTTTTGACTGCCAGTTTGATCAAGCCTATTTTCCAATCTGAAAATTCCGATTCAGCTTGGATAGAATTTATTAAAAAACGCTCAAGAGTACTATTACTCATACTATCTTTCAAAGAATCTATCTGGTCTAGTTTTAGAATGGAACTATGATAAATTTCTTTTATTTTTTGAAATTGATTTGAATTGAAGTCTTGAAAGTTCGGCAGATCTTGTTGTTGCGGCTTTGTTTTTTTATTCTTGTTCTTAAGCCACATTAGTATTAGGTATAGTAAAGGATCGAAATTTAAAGTGAAATAACTGTCAAAAATACTCATAAAGTTCTTAATGCCATGCTGTTTTTTAGAATCATATATCTTGCTTTTTTCGAAATCTACTATTTTATACAGTGCAATTAGAAAATCTATTCTCATCTTTTCATTAACAGATTCTTTGGTGAAGTTCAATAAAATTTCTTTGTCATCTTCTCCATTTAACTCTAATTTTGTGTTTAAAATATCTATAACTTTTTCTATGTCATAGTTGATATGCGTGCTTTCGAAAATATCCTTGATATTGTCATACTGAGGCCATAGAGTGCTCATGGCGCGATATATGTTTTTATAGTCAGTGTAAATATTTAAAGATTTGTTAAAACCATTTCCTGTAAGCAAGTGCTTATCAGCAGAAGAATTATTCAGGGCGTCTATTAAGTCGGCATAAGATATTATTTTGGTCATTTGTTCGGCTCCTGATCTGTTGACATATTGGATTGGAAAACGATTAATTATATTGATTTATATATTAAGCTCAGCGTGGTTAACCCTTGCCTTGCCAGTTAGTAGATCTTGCATGAGCGATATTTTGAGTGATTGTAATTGACATAGCTTATCGGTCTGGACGCTTATTTGACAATCTATAGAGGTGAGTATGGCTGAGATTCTCATTTGCTCGCAAAGAGAAGGGATCGGCAAGCGAAACCTCTTTACAGTCCCCAAGCTTAGTGCAGGTTGCGCTGTAGAAGAGGCCGCATCAATAAGACGCTGTTTTCCAATTGGGGATGTTAGGTAATGATGAACATATTCTGTGATTGCTTTCATTTCATCAATATCAATTTTTAGAAGGTTGGCAGGAATGATTGCGAGGTCATACCCGCTTAGATTATCAATGATTGCAGAGTAACCAATGCTACCGATCTTGACTATTAATATATCACCAACCTTAACAGAGCTGCGCGATAATTCCTCTGCTTTTTTAGGGGTTATGTATCTAACTCCTGACCAAACAAATTTATCATTTGTAATATTCTTCCCTTGCAATACAGGAACTCCTGAATCTACATAATCAGAGATTTTTAGGTTTGATCCGAAAGGTCCGTCAACAAGGGCACCTTTATAATCTTTAACTAAGGCTTGTAGAGGAAGACATAGCCATTCTTGCGGTATCTGACCTAACGCACTGTCCTTAAATTCTGTATGACCGATGCCTTTAGTTAGCAGCTCATTCATGGTCGCCTTCTTGAGGTCTTGGAGTTTGTCGATTTGTTTTTGGATGTTTTCGATTGCTTCATCTACCGCGGTGAGTATGGCTGCGATCTTATTCTGTTCTGATAAAGGTGGTATAGGGATGTTATAAAGTTTTCTAATTACGCTCGGATGAGCTTTGGTTTGATAATCAAAATCAAGAAAAGAATGTTGATAGTCTAAAACGCCATGTAGGAATATATAGTTAAATTTTTCTGGACTGGCTCTCATATAGCCTGAAACATTTGTGATAGAAAACTTGTGCTTTGAACGATGAAAAAACGCACCTCCTCCATCAACTGACCAAGTTACTAGTTCTTCATTGAACATATATTTACCATATTCACCCATTTTCCCATTATTTTTTGCCGAAGATGAATATATAGGGTAATTCCCTTTTTGATTTCTTATATCAGTTTTGGAAATTATATTTCCCCTGCCCAGTTCGATTTCACCTTGGGTGACGAGTTCATCTAGTGATAAAACAGGGACATCATCAAATCCACTGAAGTCACTCATACCCCAACTCCCTCAAATACCCCCGCATCACCTGCTCGGACTGTCTAACCTGCTCGTCGATCTCATTCAACGACACGCGGTATTTGTCCCACCACCGCTCGAACTGGTCGACCACAGCCTGGTCGACCACACCCCGGCCAGCCCCATCCAAGTGCTCGCGGATCTGTTCCTTGTCCTCGATTTCGGGTTTGAAGTCGTAGTAGTCGGCGTCCCGCTCGACGAAGACGCATGAGACATCCATGCCCTGCAGGGTTTCCTGGATGTAATCGTCCTCGACTTCTGACACCGGTATGCCCCCCTGCAGAACAGCCCTAACGTCATAAGGCTCGGGCGGGGGTGAGGTGTCTGCGTATCTGCGGATATTGAGGTTGTAGTCGTTCTCGCGGATCTCCTCTATCGATACGACTTTGGCGTAGCGCTTTTCGTCCTGGAATGCCTCATAAACCCTGAGCACGTGCTCGATGTCCTGCGCCCGCAGTTTGTTCTGGTTTTTGCCTTCCTCATATTCCAGCTCGGCGTTGATGAACAGCACTTTGCCCCTGCGCTCGGCGGGCTTGTTCTTGTTGATGATCATCAGCGCTGCGGGAATGCTGGCGGCGTAAAACAAATTAGAAGTCAGCCCGACGATGGCTTCTATCAGGTCGTCCTCGAGCATGCCCTTGCGGATGTCCTTCTCGCTCGAGCCTCTGAACAGCACGCCGTGCGGCACGACGACGCCCATTTTTCCGTCACCCAAGAGCGAGGCAATCATGTGCTGGACGAAGGCCAGATCGCCCTTGTCCTTTGGCGGGGTGCCGTAGGGATAGCGGCCGAACGGGTCGTTGTCGGCGGCATCCTTGCCCCATTTCTTAAGAGAAAAGGGCGGGTTGGCAATCACCCGATCAAACAGCACCAGCTTGCCGTCCCGGGTGTGCTGCGGCTCGCCCAGCGTGTCGCCCTTGGCGATATTGGCGGACAACACCCCGTGCAGAAACATATTCATCCTGCAGATCGCCCAAGTGTCGATGTTGCGCTCCTGGCCGTAGAGCGCCAGGTTGCGGGGGTCTTCGCCGTGCTCGATGAGGTAGTTGCGCGTTTGGATCAGCATGCCGCCGGAGCCGACCGTGGGGTCGTAGACCTTCATGCCGGCGGTGGGCGCCAGCAGCGAGACCAGCAGCCAGACGACGTCACGCGGGGTGTAGAACTCGCCGCCTTTTTTGCCGGCGGAGTCGGCGAACTGCTTGATCAGGTATTCGTAGGCGCTGCCGAGCAGGTCGGGGGATTCGAAGTCCTCATTGCGCAGGCGGTATTTCGAGAAGTGCGACAGGAAGTCGCGGAGTTTCGGGTCGGGCAGCTTGTTCTTGTTGTTGAAGTCGGTTTGCGTCAGCACCTCGTCCAGGTTTGGGTTGCGTTCCTCGATGGCTTCATTGGCCTTGTTCAGTTCGGCGCCGATGTCGTGGTGCAGGTGCTGCAGGTTTGACCACCTGGCCCGCTCGGGGACGTAAAAGGCATCGGTGTATTCGTCCTCATCGGCGGCCAGGGCTTCGGCCTCCTGCTGCGATTTGCCGGCGTCGAGATAGTGCTGGATGACCTTTTCCCGCTCCTCGTCAAAGGCGTCCGACAGCCGCTTGAGAAAGAGCATTCCGAAGATGTAGTTCTTGAATTCGGAGGCGTCCACATTGCCCCGGAGGATGTCGGCGCTCTCCCAGAGGAAGGATTCAAGTTGCTGCAGGGTGAGCTTGGACATGTCTGGGGCGGGTCGCTGGTGCTGGCGAGGGGCGGATTGTATAGATAGAGTTGCCTGCATCGAGGCGAATGTAGAATGCACGCCGAAAAAATGCTGCAACGGCTGGGCAGGGCGGCCTTGCATGCCGCCAGGGGATGAGCAAAACGATGTCTGCACCGCAGTTTCAATACAAGCCTCAGCAGTTTCAGAGGGATGCTGTCGATGCAATTGTCGATGTCTTTCAGGGTCTGGACATCGGGCAGTTTCAGGATGCCTCGGCGGATTCAGGCGAACTCGGCCAATCCGTCTCCCGGCAGGAAAGGATTTGGCCTATCGAGCTTTTTCAGCGCTGCAAACCGCTGCTTGAGGACAACCTAAAGCAAATCCAAAAGAAAAATCGCATCTCTGAAACCAAGCTGGAATTGGACACGGGCTATCTGACGCTGGATACTCAGATGGAGACGGGAACCGGAAAAACCTTCACCTTCATCAATGCGATTTTCGAGCTCAACAGGGAGCATGGCTTGACTCACTTCATCGTGATCACGCCCTCGATCGCCATCAAAGAAGGGATCAAGAAATCGTTTGCAACCACCAAGAATTATTTTCAGCAGCTCTACAGCGAGGAGATTAAGGTGCATGAAATGGGGCAGTCCCAGCCTCGGAAGGGCAGAAAGAGTGCCCCTGCCGGTCTGATGGATTTTGTCTACAGCCAGCGCCTGACGGTGCTCATCATGACCAGCCATGCGTTCAACAAGCAGAGCAATCTGATTAACCAGCGCATTGAGGGATTCAACTACCCAGATGCCGAGACGCCGATGGAGGCGATCGCATCCAAACGTCCGGTGCTCATCATTGACGAGCCTCAGCGGGTCGAGGGAACGCAGACGCGCGAATATTTGCCCAAGTTCAACCCTCTGTTTGTGCTGCGCTACACAGCCACTTTTAGGGAGAGCCAGGAGAAAAATCTGGTTTATGTGCTGGATTCTTATGATGCGTTCAGTCAGAATTTGGTGAAGCAGATCACGGTCACTGACTACACACCGGACCCGACTGACTCGGCTTTTCTGGGTGTTCACAGGCTGATGCCTGGGAAGGGAACCGGCAATCAGCAGGTCGAGCTG
The DNA here is from genome assembly GCA_001750645.1 of Gammaproteobacteria bacterium AqS3. Classification (GTDB taxonomy): domain Bacteria; phylum Pseudomonadota; class Gammaproteobacteria; order MEIF01; family AqS3; genus AqS3. Next base: position 9,602 of record MEIF01000035.1, on the reverse strand, counting down.
GTGGTGATGACCCAGGCGGCCAAGCTAAAAAAGATAACGGTCGGCGTCCAGAGCGAGGAAAAAGAATCCAAGCTGTTCAAGGCCACTCAGAACCCCGATTACAAAGATCTTCGAGTGACCCGAATAAGCCGCAAAGATGAGACGGTGACTCTGTCCGATGGAAGAACACTCAAAGTGGGGGTTTATCGCGGTCACGATGAAATCAATGGAAGGGTCATTGCCGAGGCCATGCTCCGCGACACCGTTGAAAAGCACTTGGACAAGGAGCAGAGGCTGTATGAACGCGGCATCAAATGTTTGTCGCTGTTCTTTATCGAAAAGGTCAAGGATTACGACAACTATGACGATGAGCGTGGAGATGGCAAGGGCTGGCTGCTGGAGCTGTTTGAAGAGGTTTACCGTGATTGTCGAAATCGAAAGCTTAAAAAATTGCAGCGCGAGGGCGCCAGTCCCTACCTTCAATACCTGAGCAAATGGAAGCCGCATGAGGTTCATGGCGGATATTTCTCCAGCAGCGCCCAGTCCAATCGCAAAATAGATCAGGGTGCGGCCTCCGGTGAGGGGCAGGAGGCCGGCAAATTGCAGCAGGAGATCACCGACCGCATTCTGAAAAATAAGGAGAAAATCCTGTCTCTCGATGACGAGTTGCGCTTTATCTTTGCGCACTCGGCTCTGCGCGAGGGCTGGGATAATCCGAATGTGTTTCAGATCTGCAAACTCCGGGAGAGTTATTCCAATATCAGCATCGTTCAAGAGGTGGGCAGGGGCTTGAGGATCTGCGTCAACAAGGACTTAAGACGACAGGACAGGGAAGAGATTGGCTCGGAATTTTCAGCGGTCAATAACCTGGATGTGCTCACGCTGGGGAATGGCAGTTTCATTAAGGACCTGCAAAAAGAGCTGGCTCAACGCCGCAGCACCCTGAGGGCGCCCGTTATCAAAATTGCAGAGGAGGATTTGAAGGGCATATATGAATTAACTTCGCATGAGGCCAGAAAGATAATGGTCAAATTGAATGAGGCGGGCGCCATAGATGGCGAGGATCAGCTGCTGGATTCGGAGAAGCTGTCGGAAGTATTGAAGGAAGAAGGCCATGATCCGCAACTCTTGATTGAGGGCAAGAAAATTCCAGGGGATCTGTATTCGATGTCTTCCATACCGTGTGTTGTCGACTCGCGCAGGCAGCACAGCCGGGAGCGGGAATACCAGGTCAGCACAAGCCATTACAGGAAATTCAAGCAGCTGTGGAAAATGCTGCATCAGAAGGTCATCTATGAAGTTAAATACTCTGAGGACTTTCAGGGCAAGGCGGCCACGGCGATTGACAAGCTGGAGGATATTTATCCGGCTGATGTCATGGCCGCGGAAAGCCAGATTGAGGTCAGGGATGAGCAATTTGGCGCCACTGAGGCCAGGCAGAGAAACCTTCGATCCCAGGCGCTGACCAGCTCAATGAAGGTGCGCCAGTTTTTGAACAAGCTTGCGAACAAGACCCAGCTTCCCCGCAACAGCGTTATTCAGATACTGAGTCAGATCAAGCAGGGGCAGTACGAAAAAATTCAGTCCAATCCATTTCTGGCTTTGGAGAAAGTGGCTGATGCAATCAACGGGGTCATTCTTAACAGCATTGTCGACAACATCCGCTACCACAAGCTGGAGGGGCAGAGAGAAACGCGCATTACCCTGACCGACAGAAAGTTTTCAGCAACAGATTACATCGATCTCAATGATCTGAAAAAGTATCAGGGCAATAACCTTTGGCAGGAAATCGCCCCCTATGACAGCAGGAACCCGGAGAAAGACATCAGTGAAAATGCGCTGGAAAATGACCAGATTGTTGTGTTTGCAAAAATTCCGCGCGCTGTCAATATCCCGGCGCCCATGCACCCCAAGGGGATCAATCCTGATTTTGCCTTTATCGTTAACAGTGATGGCGATCAAAAGTATTACTTTGTCGCCGAGGCAAAACCTACGATGAATGAGGATGATCTTGTGCACAAGGGTGAGAGGCATAGAGTTCAGTTCATGAAGAAGTATTTTGAGGGCATTGACGAGAGGAACCTTAAATTCAAGGTCATCAGCGGCTACAGGGATATGGTGCAAATGTGGGATGCGGGGGAGGGCGAGTAATGGATCAAGAATCTCCGCTGCAGAAATTTCTCGCCCGCCTGAGGGTTGAGTTTCCCGAAGCGATTGCGGAAACGCAGAAAACAGACAGGCAGGGCAATGCCCGCACCCTATACGCACTTAAGCAGGAGTTTCTTGACGAGCTGAAGGGGGCGGGCTTGGATGCGGCCAACGATGACAACCGCTATGAGCTGCAGTTTCCGGGCAAGAGGCAGGCGCGTTTGCAGGCTCAGGTTCCCTGCTATAAAACCCTTAAAGCCGAGCCGGAACAGAGTGTTGACTTTGAAGCAACGGGCAATGTGTTCATCGAGGGTGACAACATTGATGCTCTGCACCTGCTGCAGAAAAGCTATCGAGGCAAGGTCAAAATGATCTACATCGACCCGCCCTACAATACAGGCGGCGACGGCTTTGACTACAGCGACGACTTCAGCCAGGTGCAGCAGGACTACTTGAAAGCCATCGGGGTTTTGGATGAGAACGGGGCTCGGCAGATCAGCGAGACCAACAGCCGGCTGAAGGGCAGGTTTCACGCCGGCTGGCTGGCCATGATGTATCCGCGCCTCAGGCTCGCCAGAGAGCTGCTGAGGGATGACGGGTCGATCTTTATTTCCATTGATGACAACGAGCAGGCCAACCTCAAACTGCTCTGTGATGAGATTTTCGGGGAGGACAATTTTCAATACTGCCTTTCGGTTGTGAATAGCCTCAATGGAAATGACAACAGTTCCGGAATGATGGAGACGCAGGATTACTGCCTGATCTACAGCAAAAACCACCAAGAATTTCAGATGGGCGTTTTGGCGGTGGAGGAGGAGGACGTGCAGAGGGAATGGCAGCAGGACGAAAAAGGGTATTGGAAGAAGGGCGGGTCGCTCAAAGCCACGGGGATTAATGCCCCTCGTTCCGCCCGTCCCAAATTGTTTTTTCCCATCTACATTAATGAGCAGGATCTGAGTTTTTCCCTGGAAAAAACAGACCGACATACATACAAGCTTTTGCCGATCACAGACGGCAAGGAAATGTGTTGGTACTGGAGCAGGGATAAGTTTGTTCAAGATTGTGATGAGGTGATCGTTGCTCGGGTTAATAACGGCTATGCCCTGTATAAGAAGCAGCGCCCCAGTCTTGGGGATAGGCCCTCCAAGAGGGGTAAGACGACTTTCTACAGTCCCAGCTACTCGAACACGCATAGCAACCAGACCATCCATAAATTATTCGGCCGGCGCGTTTTTTCTTACTCAAAACCTATTGCGCTCCTGCAGGATCTCATTCGGCTGGCGGACTGTTCCGGCGAGATTGTGATGGATTTCTTTGCCGGCTCCGCCTCCACAGGTCATGCGGTGATGCAGCTGAATGCAGAGGATGGCGGGGGGCGTAAATTTGTTTTGGTGCAGAGGCCTGAGGAGCTGGACAAAAAGAAATCCAAGGAGGCGTTTGAGTTCTGCACTTCATCATTTTTGCCCCCCCCTCCCGCCCGACCATCGCCGACATTTCCAAAGAGCGTTTGCGCAGGGCGGGTCAGGCAATTTCCGAACAATACCCCCTAATCAAGGTCGATACGGGTTTTCGAGTATTCACTGTTCAGGATTCCCTGTTGAGCAGGGTTGAAGAAGATAAGCTGATTGAGACCGAGCAGAATGATCTGCTGGGCTATCGAACAGAGCTTAAGGCAGATGATTTTGCAATGCTGATTTATGAGGTGTTGCTGAGAACCGGGGTCACGCTGGACATTCCCTTTAAGGTGGTTTCGGCGGGCAATTATCCAGTGGCGCTTTGTGATCGACGCTGCTACTGTGTCACCGAAGGACTGACGCAAAAAATCATGAACGCCATAGTTGCGCAATACGGTCAGGAATTTGACACCCTCTATTACCTGAGCGATTGCCCGGCTTTGAGCACCAGTCATACAGAGCTGGAGGCAGCCATTAAGCTGGCCGGAGAGGACAGGCAGGTTGAGGTGTTGAGTTTCTATTGATTGTCGAATGGGAGAGCGTTTCCCATAGAATGCGCACCTCCGCCGGGGCAAAAATAGCGGGCCGTCGCCATGTCGTCTCAAGATCTGCTGGAAAAGCTGAAGTCCCTCTTCCCCGATGCGGTAACGGAAGTGGCGAACGAGGACAGGCACGGCAATGTCTTTTATACCTACGCGATCAAGGAGGAATTCATTGATCAGCTGAAAAATCTGGAGGGGGGGGGGTAGTTGGAAATCAGTCCCGCTATGAGCTGACCTTCCCTGGGAAAAGAGCATCGCAGCTTAAGATCAATGTCCCCAGTCATAAAACCCTAATAGCCGAACCCGATCAAAGCGTTGATTTTGACAGCACCCGCAATGTGTTCATAGAGGGCGACAACCTGGATGTCCTGCGGCTGCTTCAGAAAAGTTACCGAAGCAAGGTAAAAGTCATCTACATTGACCCGCCCTACAACACGGGCAATGACGGCTTCACCTATGGCGACACTTTCAGCGAGCCTGAAAATCAGTATCTGAGAGCCATAGGTGCATTGGATGAGGACGGAGTTCGCCAGGTCAGCGAGTTGCAGGATGGCTTGAAGGGCAGGTTTCATGCGGGCTGGCTGAACATGATGTATCCGCGCCTGAAACTGGCCAGAGAACTGCTGACAGATGATGGTGTGATTTTCATTTCGATCGATGACAACGAGCAGGCTAATCTCAAGCTTCTTTGTGACGAGATATTTGGTGAGGATAATTTTGTAGCTCAGTTGATTTGGGAGAATAAGGAGGGAGGCGGGGGAGGTGATAGCAAACATTTTCGTATAAAGCACGAATATGTTTTGGTCTATGCAAAAACCAGGGCCATGCTGTCGATATGTGGAGTAGAGATAGAAGACCAGGATAGATACAAATATTCAGATGCATACGAATCTCGGCGGGGCAAATACCAATTAGTCAAGTTGGACAGCGCCAGCATTCAACAATCAGAAAGCTTGAAATATGTAATTGAGCATGAGGGAGAACAAATTCGTCCCAACGGTTGTTGGAGATGGAGTAAAGCCAAATATAAATGGGGCATTGAGAATGGTTTCATTGTGATCAAGAAGGGGCGCAACAGGAAGCTTTCTGTATATTCCAAGCAGTACTTGAAAGTGGACAACGAAGATAAACCTATTGACCGAACTAAAAGACCCATGGGCGTCATTTCAAAGTATTCGACCACACAATCTAACCGGGAAATTCAGGATTTATTTGGCAAGATGGTTTTTAAGTACTCTAAGCCATATCAGTTGATCTATGATTTGATAAAAATCTGCACGACTAAAGATGATCTGATCCTTGACTTTTTTGCAGGATCAGCCACTACAGCTCATTCGGTGATGATGCTTAATGCCCAAGTCAATGGGCAGAGGCGCTTTCTACTGGTGCAGCTTTCGGAACCGGTGAGTAAGAAAAGGGCTGGAGAAGCCTATGCATATTGTGCTGAGACATTGGATACTCTTGAACCTAGAATTTCTGATATCGCGAAACAGCGGATTCGATTGGCGGGTGAAAAAATCAAACGGGAAATATCCATGCTGAAAATTGATTTGGGATTTCGGGTATTCAAAGTGGCCGGCTCAATTTTTCTTCGAGACGATGAGAAGAAACTGATGGAAACCAAGCAGGGCGAGCTGCTGAGATACACAACCGATCTTAAACGGGAGGATTTCGACAGCCTTATCTATGAGGTGGTACTTCATACCGGTGTGATGCTGGATGAGCAGTTGCGTAGGGAGGAAGTTGGCGGTGGGAATTATCCAATCGCCCTATGCACCCGCCGGTGCTACTGCGTGACTGAGGGGCTGACGCAGGATATAGTTCAGGAAATCATCGACAGGCATGGCGATGAATTTGACACGCTGTTTTATCTGGGTGATTGCCTGGCACCCACGGTCAGCTATGCCGAGATCGAAGCCGCCATCAAGCTGGCTGAGGGCGATAAGAGCGTCAAGGCGCTCAACTTCTATTGAGCCTGGCTGCGGCTTACTTCCAGCGGCTCCAATCCGCCTGATTCCTTCAGGGAAAATCTCAAGCAACTGGTTATCGGTCTTGTTGAGTTTTGTGATAAGTCAATCAGTTACAATCCAAGCAGTCACAAGGGTGAAGCGGGTTGTCTGCTCCGCCCTTTTTTATTTGCATCGGGGAGTACGCAGCCATGACCAAGACAGTCACGAAATCAGGAAAATTAATCATCGAAAAGAAGGGGCCCGTCACGCGGCTCACGCTTAATCGACCCGAATGTCACAACGCCTTGGATCGCGAGCTCTCGCAGGAACTCCACGATGCCCTCCGAGCGGTGGACATCGATCGAGAATGCCGGGTGATGATTCTCACCGGCGCCGGCAACACTTTCTGCACCGGCGACGACATCAAGGAATTCAACGACTGGAAGCCGGAAGACGCCGAGTGGCAGGTTCGCCTCTACCAGCAGACAGTGACGATCCTCGAAAAACTCGTCCCCGTCACGATTGCCGCAGTCGACGGGGTCTGCACGGGCGGCGGCCTGGAGCTCACGCTGTCGTCGGACTTCGTCATCGCCACGCCGAGGTCGCGCTGGGGGATGCCCGAGATCAACTGGGACATCACCCCGGGCTGGGGCGGCACGGCGAAGATCGCCAAATACGCCGGCCGCCGCAAGGCCAAGGAGTGGAACCTGCTCGGCACGCTCTTCAGCGGCGCCAAAGCCGAGCGCTATGACCTGGTGAACCGGCTGGTTGAACCCGATCAACTCGAATCCGAAGTCGAGCGCCTCACCGAGATCATTCTCTCGAAGCACCCCCAGGCCGTGCGCTGCACCAAGTTCTTCCTCGACAACGGAGCCGACCTCGACTACGCCAATGTGATGGCGTTCGAGGGCGCACCGCAGCGAGTGAAATTCGGCCAGGGCATCAAGGACTTCGTCGAGAAGGAATCCCGCGACAAGCGCCGCGAACTCCTCGACGGTTTCTGGTTTGACTGAAAGGATCGGTTTAGAACTGCGCAGCCGGCAGGGGAGGACAACGAGACAATTTTTGCCGTCAAATGATTTTCTCCCAGCCCGGAAAAGGCAGGGATGTTTGCTTAATGCCTAACAGCAAAGATCTTGCGCCTGAAGCTTGGTTTTGATATTTAGTCTGCATCAGATGGGCGGGCGGAAACGGCTTGAATATGCACCGCAAGCTAAGTGCGCTCGACTCCGCTCCCCGCCGTCAATTCTCGGTGCGTCCTCCGCTGTCGGGGCGGTCTCAGAATGCAGAGGAGCTTGGGTTTATGTGCTGACCCTGACCCGGCCTGTCAGCAGGTCCTGCATGAGGGATTTTTTCAGGGACTGGGTTTGGCTGAGTTTTTCTCGCGCGGCGCTGACTTGATCGTCAATCGAAGTCAGAATGGCCGCGATTTTCTTTTGTTCGGTGAGAGGGGGGATAGTCAGTTCTGCATTCTTTATAGAATTCGTGGTTAGACCAAACCGAGTAGAACCGTTTGCCAACCGGTAAAAATACCGTTGATTAATGTCAAGCGATAAAAGATACAAGAGAAATAATCCCTGAAGTTGTTTCTTATCTGTTCTTATCAGTGCTAGGTGATAACCACAAACTACACGGTCAAACTCCTGTGCAACATGTGCAGGAACTGCAATGTCATTGGGCGTTTCCGAATCTTTCGTAATAATCACATCGCCATATTTCAATGAAAATTTATCTATTTCTTTTTGTGTGGCCGTTGCTTTCATGAACTTAATTTTTTGTTTGATATGCAAGTTGTTATAAACATCCATGTAGTTGCATAAGAGAATAGGAACCTCAGTATCGTTGGTTTTCTTATCGACGTTGCTGAACATAATCGTGGATACATCTCCAATTTTCCTAATCTCCCAACTCTTCGGAATCCGCCCCAACTCGCTGTCCTTGAATTCTGTGTGACCGATGCCTCTGGTTAGCAACTCGTTCATGGTCGCCTTCTTGAGATCCTGAAGTTTGTCGATTTGTTTTTGGAGATTTTCAATTACTTCGTCGACTGAGTTCAGTATGTCTGCGATCTTGCGCTGTTCGTCGGGGGGGGTAGACAGATGGTTGTTCTTTTCAGAAATTCTTTATCCAGATGCTTGATGCCCGACCCTTGAAAGCCCGCATAGTTCAGATGCTCCAGGCTGTTCTCCAGTACTCGATAGACATACGAATCGCTAAATGGATCAGTAAAGGTGGTCGCCCACACATCTGTCGAGTAGGCGTATTTGCTCTGCGGGAAATGAACAGCGGCCTCCCCACCGGTTGAAAATAAGATGGCGGGGTCTAGCCATTCACAGTAATCGGATTTTTGAACTTCTCTGCTGCAGACATAGAAATCAAACAACCCTTTCGGGTTGGATGCACCTGAGGGCAGTTTCGATTTGGGCAGCTGCTGCAGATGGGACCTGAGAGATTTAAGTTTCCACCCTGCCGGAACCTTTTCGCTCATCAGGCGCCACCCTCGACCTCACCCTCTCCCCCCGGCATCCGGATCCGGGTAATCATCTCCTGGACGTCCTCGGGGACGGGCGCGGTGAACCGGCTGACCCCCAGTCCGACGGCGATGTTCAGCAGGGCGCCGATCAGCCCGATGCCCTCGGGGGAAATGCCAAGCAACCAGTTGTCGGTCGTGTTCAGTTCGGGGGACACAAACTTGAAGAACACGATGTAGCCCGCAGTGAACACCAGCCCGGTGAGCATCCCGGCGATCGCCCCCTCCTGGTTGAGCAGCCGCGTGAATATCCCCAGCAGTATCGGCGGGAACAAGGTCGCCGCAGCCAGCCCGAAGGCAAACGCCACGACCTGTGCGACAAACGCCGGCGGGTTGATGCCCATGTAGCCGGCCAGGCAGATCACGCTGGCCGCCGCAACCCGCGCACACAGCAGCTCCTGCCGGTCGCTCAGCGTCTGCACGAAGGTGCGCTTCAGCAGGTCGTGGCTTATAGAGGTGGAGATCACCAGCAGCAGTCCGGCCGCAGTCGATAAAGCCGCAGCCAGGGCGCCGGCGGCCACCAGCGCCATCACCCACGCGGGCAGATCGGCGATCTCGGGCATGGCCAGCACGAGGATGTCCCGGTCGATGTAGAGCTCGTTGTCGCCGTCGCTGGGGGTGTTCTGTAGTAAGCGCTCGCCGTTTTCGCCGCGCTCGCCGCCCTCGGCAAACACCGGCGATCCGTCGGCCAGCGCCGGCCCGCCGCGGTACTGCACGGCGCCGTCCTCGTTCTTGTCGACCCAGGCGATCAGCCCGATGTCCTCCCAGCTGCGCAGCCAGTCGGGGGTCTCGGAGTAGGCTGTTTCGTTGACCTCATCGACCAGGGCGAGGCGCGAGAACGCCCCGACCGCTGGGGCGGTGGTGTAGAGCAGGGCGATGAAGATCAGCGCCCACGCGGCCGAGGTGCGGGCGGCGCGGGCTCTGGGCACGGTGAAGAACCGCACGATGACGTGGGGCAGGCCGGCGGTGCCGATCATCAGGGCGGCGGTGATGGCAAACA
>MEIF01000034.1 GCA_001750645.1 Gammaproteobacteria bacterium AqS3 | reverse complement strand
CCTGGTCGGCTGGATAGAGCCGGGGGCGCGCGCCGTGCTGAGCGCCCTGGGCGGGCGCGGCCTGGCCTTCGCCGACCTGTGCGCCGAGCTGCTGGCGTCGCAGCTCAACGACGAGCCCTGGCCGCTGTCGCCGGCGCTGGCGTCGATGCTGGCGCCCGACCGGCAGCGGGGCGTCTGGGACAACCTGAGCGCAGGGCACTACAATGCCGCCGCACCGCCTTGAAGCGTCTGGCCATGCCGGTTTCCCGACGCCGTTTTGCCCGCCTGCTGGCACTGCTCATCCCCGCCATCAGGGTCTCGGCATCCTCCTTTCCCGGAGCCGATGAATGGCGCCTCAGCCCTGAGGAGTGGCGCGAGCGACTGACCTCCAACCAGTTTTACATCCTGCGCGATCACGGCACCGAGCGCCCCTGGACCAGCCCCCTCAACGACGAGGAACGCACCGGCAGCTACCACTGCGCCGGCTGCGACCTGCTGCTGTTCTCCTCCGAGCACAAATACGACTCCGGCACCGGCTGGCCGAGCTTTTGGCGCCCGGCCGAGGAGGATCACCTGGGCACCCAGGCCGACTTCAAGATGATCTGGCCGCGCACCGAATACCACTGTGCGCGCTGCCTCGGCCACCAGGGGCACGTGTTCGACGACGGCCCCCGACCCACCGGCAAGCGCTACTGCAACAACGGCTACGGCCTGATATTTCGCCCGCAGATCTAAGTGACAGCGTTGTTGTTGCGTTCGCGGGCAGCACCGTTGAGAGTTGGCGCATTTCTGCTCGCCTGGCTGCTCGCCGCCGCCCTGCCCGCGCTTGCCTATGAGACCGACCAGTACAGCCACCGCCTCGACACCCTGACCGACTCGCTGCCGCTGATGGACCGCATCGTCAATGCGGCGCTGCAGCGGGTCGCCGCGGACTGGCAGGGGCCGCAGGACGACCTGCTGCTGGCCCGGCGCGTCTACTTCGCCCTCGGCGGGCACTACTGGGTCGACCGGGTCGAGCACACCGCCACCCAGTCAGAGCGCATCGACCGCACCCCCGCTGACTTTCCCCAGAGCGTCTACGCCGCCGCCGGCCCCCTCGAGGGGCGCGTGACCTGGCTGTTCGGGGTCGGGCCGAGCATTCAGCTGGGCGGGACGCTCATCGGCGTCGACAAATTCGGACACTTCTTCTCCCAGGGCTTCAAGTACTACCGCCGCTACATCTTTGACGGGCGCCAAGTCTCGCCCGCGCTGCTGCGGCAGGGGGCGCTGGTCGAGGGCGGCTACTTTGGGATGGTCACCACCGGCGTGTACTCCAACGCCGACATCGTCGCCAACTACGAGGGGCTGCGCTTCTACCGGAACCTGCTCGAGGACGTGGACGGGCGCGGTGCGCTGTTTGCCTGGCGGGACGGGCGGCCGGCGCTGCAGCGCGCCTTCAGCTGGCAGAACTACGTCAACGACTTTTGGGACGAGGCGCTCAACGGCTCGTCCCTGACGCCCGGCATGGAGCGCATCGTGCGGGAGCGGCTTGCGGCGCTGTGCGAGCGCTATCGCGGCGCGCCGATGTCCCGCCTGCGGGCGCGCAATCGCGAGGGACTTGTCCGGCGCTATGCCGAGATCGGCATGCGCCCGGCTTCAATCCCCGAAATCGGCGCGGTCTGTGAGGGGGGTTCCGGCGGGGGGCGTTGAGCGGGCCGGCTACTTGGCCGCTTCGATGGCCTCCATCCGGGCCGCCTCAAACTCGTCGCCGGGATTCCACGCCGGCAGAGCCTCCATATTGGCCAGTTCCACGCCGGCGTAGAACACCAGCTGCATGTCGAGCCGCAGGCCCTCGAGGTTCCACTTCGGGTCGTATTCGTCGCTGGGCTGGTGGTAGTGCTTGGCGTTGTACTCCTTGGCGCGGGCCTTCTCGGCTTCGGCATCGGAGCCGTTGAAGTCCTCGCCCATCTTCAGATAGATGCCGGGCACACCGACTTTGGCCAGGCTGAAGTGATCCGAGCGGTAGTAGAGCCCCTGCGTGGGTTCAGTGTCGCCCTTGACCTCGGTGCGCCCCTGGCGCTGGGCGGCGCTCTCCACCGCCCGGTCAAGGTCGCCCGACTTGCCCTTGCCGACCTGGGCGATGTCGGCGGTCGGGCCGTAGACGTTGGGGGCGTCGACGTTCAGCAGCGCCGCCAGCTTGCCGGCGGGCACCGGCGGATAGGCGGCGAGAAACTTGGAGCCCAGCAGCCCCTGCTCCTCGGCGCCGACCAGAGCGATCAGGATTGAGCGGCGGGGCGCCGGCTGCAGCTCGGCCAGCGCCTTGGCCACTGCAATCACCCCCGCCGTGCCCGAGGCGTTGTCGCGGGCGCCGTTGTAAATGCCGTCTTCGTCGCCGGCTGCGTCGTTTTCGCCCATGTGGTCGTGGTGCGCCGTCAGGACGACGTATTCATCGGCCTTGTCGGTGCCGGGCAGAACCCCCAGAACATTCGCCGAAGCCGTGCGCTCCATTTCAACCGGCATCGACAGCGTGGTGGTGACGCCCAGCGGCACCGGGGAAAAGTCTCGCGATTTGGCCAGCTCGACGAGCGTGTCGAGGTCCTGACCCGCCGCCTGGATCAGATCGCGGGCGACCGGCTCCGTCACCCAGGCCTCGATCTGCATCAGCGGGGCCGAGCCGTCATCGGGGAGCTCGAACTGCATTCCCGACCAGGAATTGCGCACCACCTCCCAGCCGTAGCCGGCCGAGGGTCTCGTGTGGATGATGATGGCGCCGATCGCCCCCGCGCGTGCCGCGCTCTCGTATTTGTAGCTCCAGCGCCCGTAGTAGAGCCGCCGGTTGCCCTCGAACAGCTCCGGATCCCAGTCGGGGTCGTTGTTGAGCACGACCAGGACTTTGCCCTTGAGGTCGGCGCCCTTGAAGTCGTCCCAGTCGTATTCGGGCGCCTGAATGCCGAAGCCGACGAACACCAGCTCGGCGTCCTCGACGCCGACGCTGTCCTCCTGGCGGCCGCTGGAGATCACATAGTCCTCAAGGACGGTGTAGCTCTTTTCGCCGTTTGGCGTGGTGAAGCTCCAGCTGTCCGGCTGCTGGGCGTTGAGGCCGACCAGCTCGAACTTCTGCAGCCAGGTCCCGTCATCGCCCGACGGCTGCGCACCTATGGCCTCGAGGCGCTGGGAGATGTAGTCCGTTGCCATCTTGTCGCCCTCGCTGCCCGGGGCGCGGCCCTTGTAGCGGTCGTCAGACATCTCGATGATCATCTCGCGCATGTCGTCGATGGTGATCGCCGCTGCCGCCGCCTCCAGCTGCGCATCCGTGGGCGGCGGCGGGGCTGGCGGGGCACAGCTGGCCAGAAGACCCGCCGCTGCGATGACAGCGGCAAAACGATAGAAATTTGAGTGCATTGGATACCCTACCCTCCCAAGCGAGCGGCGTAGTTTAGACGAAATAGCACAGGGTTTTGGTGTGCCATAGAATTGGCGGGGGGGTTGTTCATCCTCTGGTGCGTGGGGCGTTGCACTGGGGGCAGAAAGGATTATCTGGGAGTTGGCATCGTGCAAAAGGTTCAAAGTCGTGACAAGAGCATTAAAGTGCTCCTTGGCGGCACAAAATATAGTCTTGATTTCTACCAGAGAGAGTATCTCTGGAAAAAGAAGCAGATCACAGAACTGATTGATGACCTTTCAGAGAAATTTATCGACAGTCATAAAGAAGGAAATGAACGGACAGCCGTTGCAAAATATGGGCATTATTTTCTCGGCCCGATCATCATCAGTGAAAGAGATGGATGTAAATACATTATTGACGGCCAACAGCGCCTTACCTCACTTACGCTCCTGTTGATCTACATCCACGGTCAACTCAACGAAGAGGACAGAGGGCAACTGGCCAATTTGATCTTCTCAATGACGTATGGCGAGCGCTCGTTTAATCTTAATGTAAAAGAGCGAACAGAATGCATGAACGCGCTATTCACCGGCGAGCCGCTTAATGAGAACGGTCATACAGAATCAGTAGCGAATATCCTCGACCGCTACCAAGACATTGAAGAATACTTCCCGGAGGAACTCTCCGGCAGCACCTTGCCCTTCTTTGCTGATTGGCTTATTGAGAATGTCTTTCTGATTGAAATCACGGCTGACTCAGATGCCGATGCTTATACGATCTTTGAGACCATGAATAATCGCGGCCTGTCTCTTACCCCAACAGAAATGCTCAAAGGCTACTTGCTTGCAAACATTACTGACCTTGATATGCGCACAGAGGCCAACAAGGTCTGGCAAAAACACTCAGCCAGACTCAAAGCGAGGGGCAAGGAACTGGAAGCTGATGCAATCAAATCTTGGCTTCTTAGCCAATATGCAAAGAGTCAGCGTCGTCGAGGAACAGGCGATAAACCTCAAGATTTGGAACGTATCCATAGCGATTTTTATCAATGGGTTAGAGATCATAAACAGGTATTGAAACTTACAAACTCTTCAGAGTTTTTTCGCTTTATCACAAAAGATTTTAAATTTTATGCAGATTGTTATAAGAAGATAGAAGACGCTGAAGTAGAATTCACGAAGGGGCTTGAAGCGATCTTTTTCAACACCCCAAATGTACTTCCCTTCCAATACTCAATGCTTCTTGCATCACTAAAAACTGATGATTCAGAAGAAGAAGTCCTAAGAAAGCTGCGCATCGTTTCAGGATACATTGACATCCTTATAAATCGGCAAATCTGGAATTTGAGACCAATTGGGTATTCAGTTAACCGTGAACCGATGTTTTTAATGATTAAAGAAGTCCGCATGTTAGATGCAAAAAGCCTAGCCCAAATATTGGTGGAGCGACTCTTAGAGGACAAGTACACGTTCGCGAGAAGTGATAATTTTCATCTCATTCGTGCCCGTAATAATCGTCCCCAGTCTATCCATCCTTCTGGCAACCGGCACCGCTTCGCCTACACTCGTGCAAATCGGAGAGACGTTCGCCAGATACTTGCCCGCATAACCGACTATATTGAAATAAAGTCAGGGCGACCTTCTCGATATGCAGAATATGTAAGAAAAAGTGAAAACCCCCATAGCATCGAACATATTTGGGCCAATGATTATGATCGTCATTCGGATGAATTTGAATCCCAATCTGAATTTGAGTTATACCGCAATCGTATCGGCGGACTGCTACTGCTTCCAGAAATGTTCAATATGAATTATGGCAATCTGCCATACGAGGAAAAATTACCGTACTATATTAAGCATAACCTTCTGGCTCAAAGTCTTCATGAGCAAGCTTATGAAAATGATTCGGAATTCAAAAAGTTCATTGAGGAGTCAGAACTTGAATTTAAACCACACTCACAGTTCAAGAAAGCCGACCTTGACGCAAGGCAATTGCTTTACCAAAAAATAGCCGAGCAAATCTGGAACCCAGAAAATCTACTTAAAGAGGCAGAATCTGAAGCGATATGAATCCACTACTCTCCGTTCAACCAGAGTATTTCTCACAACTGGCTTCAGCAGAAGCTGTCAATGCATTTCGCATGCTACTGAATACCGAGGCACATCGTCTCAAGATTCCAAAGGCTTTAATCAATGCTCCCCTCGCAGAAAACACCCCTGACGGAGGGATTGATGCCTCAGTCAATGCACCTGCCGATCTGTCAGAAGGCGACCTGATTCAAGGCGGTCTGAATTGCTACCAGATCAAATCAGGCAAAAATTTCAAACCCTGGCAGAAGTCAAAATTAGAAAAGGAACTGTTCAACAGTCAAAAAGCCTCACTGGAAAATCTTTCCCCCGGCATACGAGATTGCCTTGAGAAAAATGGCCGCTATGTATTTGTATGTTTCGGACATGATTTAACCGATCAGCAATGCAAAGATGCGAATAAACATCTAACAGAGCTGTTTGAAAAATGCGGGTTTAATCATTCCAAACACCTGATCCTATCCCAGAATCAACTCATCTCAATTTCTGAACGTCACCCTTCCATTGTCCGTAAATTTATGGGGCATGAAGGGGAGCCATTTATTGACTATGAAGAATGGAGCAAACACGCTGATATGCAGCAAAAGCTTACCCCGAGCGATGGACAGAGCAAATATATCAAGCAGATTAGAGAAAACCTCAAAAATCTAGACCGCCATCATATTCGCATCTGGGGAGAACCTGGGATTGGCAAGACAAGACTTTTATTTGAAGCTCTTGGCGATGAACAACTGGCTCCGCAGGTTATATATACCGATCAGGCCGAAGCATTCTTGGAGTCAGCTGTTTTCAGAAACATACGACTAAACGATTCAATACAAGCGATAGTTGTTTTAGATGACTGCGACCCAGACACGCTTTCGAGATTTTTAAATCGGAGCACTTCGGCTGCCGACCGCATCCAATCCATTTCAGTGTTCCAAGAGAACGATGCACCCAGTGGAGTCGTTCAGATTGAAGCACCCTCTCTGAGCGAAGACGAAATAATTGACGTGATCAAACAACACTATTCACGTTCAGAGAGCGAACTTCGACGCTGGGCGAAACTGTGTGGCGGCTCCCCTCGGGTTGCCCATGCCATAGGCGAAAATCTTGCCGAAAATCCAGATGACCCGCTGAAGCCAACTTCCATGGACAACTTATGGGATCGTTACATACAGGGACCTCGTCAAACCAGTCCCACACGATATGAAAAGACACGACAAGTCCTGCGCCATATCGCCCTGTTCAAGCGATTCGGTTTTGCACAACCTTTGGAGAAAGAAGCTGAAGTCATACTCTCACTTGTGCGAGACAGGCATCGATCGATTGGAAGGGGTGATTTTCAAGAAATTGTCAAAGATTTGCGTGACCGGCGCATTCTTCAGGGAGAGCGAACTCTCTACATCACTCCAAAAGCTCTTCACATCTGGCTCTGGGCTGACTGGTTTGATACTTATGGCTCTGACTTCAACCTTGACAAATTTCTCGATAAATTGGCAGGCTCTCTGTCTGAATGGTTTCATGAAATGTTTCGTTACGCAGAAGCATCTGATACGGCCAAGCGATGCATTGCCCGAATGGTTGGCCCAAATGGTCCTTTCAGAAATAGGGATGTGATCTGCTCAGAAAGCGGATCACGGTTTCTCCGCTCAATGACCGAAGCAAACCCTGAAGCATGCTTGCAATGTCTTGAAGCGACAATTGGCAAGTGGTCAATAGAAGATCTCAAGAAATTTATAGAGGGACGACAGAACATCGTCTTCGCACTGGAGAAAATTGTCGTATGGGAGGACTTATTTCAGCGCGGAGCAAAACTATTGCTAAAACTCGCTGAGGCAGAAAACGAGTTTTATTACTCAAATAATGCTTCAGGAATCTTTGTTGATCTGTTCTCCCCAGGGTACGGTGATGTAAGTCCAACGGTGGCACCCCCTGAAGTACGCTTCCCGATTCTACAAGAGGCAGCAGAATCCAATTCTCAAGCACAGCGCATGCTTGGACTAAAAGCTTGCTCCAAAGCACTGGAGACATTGCACCTTAGTCGAATGGCCGGTGCAGAATTCCAAGGACTTCGCGAAAAACCTGACCTTTGGAAGCCCAAAACTTGGGGGGATTTTTGGTTGCAATACGAACGCACTCTGAGATACCTGATTGAACAGATATCTAAATTGGATGGCACAGAGCGTGATTTTGCAGCACAGATAGTACTAAACCGTGCTCGTGGTCTCTTTAATACCCCGCCTCCTTTACCCGATCTATGTACAAACGCCCTGAAAGACTTTTTGGCTGACGGCATTCTCAGCGAAACCCGCGTTTTGGAAGTATTGGAAGATACTCTTGAATACGACGGTGAAGGCTTGGATTCTTCTGTAAAAACCAAACTAAAATCTATGCGAGATGCTTTAATCGGCTCTTCACTTTCGGGACGATTGTCTCGCTTTATCAAGCTAGATCGTCCGAGCGATAACCTTGATTCAGAAAAAAGAGAAAAAGTCTTCAAAGAGCTCGCATGTCAGTCATTGCAAAACCCTCAAAAATTATTGTCGGAATATTCTTGGCTAGTGACCCAAGAAGCTAAAAATGGCCATCCGTTCGGATATTGGTTAGGGGTTGCGGATAATAAATGTTCATTGCTCAAATCAATCGCTTCTGCCCAGGCTGAAGCAAGTGAAAAGGATGCCTCATTAGCCTTTCTGGGTGGATATCTCAGGGCACTATTTGAGCGCGATTATGAAGAGTGGGAAAATCTTCTTGACGACTGGGCTTCTCATGAAATCTACCAAAAATGGATTCCAGAGATCACTTGGCGAAATGATCTTACTGATCGAGCCGCCCATCGAATATTTTCCCTAATTCAAGCAGGTCTTGTTCCTTGGACGATACTTGGTTTGTTTCGCTACGGACAAATTATCAAACAATTGTCAGAGAACACTGTGATTGACTGGTTGAACATTCTGTCATCACTTAAAGAACCCGATGCAGCACACATCGCTGTTGAATTGCTCTATGCGTACTACGAGCGCACAGATGAAAAACACCCCATACCACTTGAGATTGGAAAACAAATTCTTCAGAATTCTGAGCTCATTGGTTTGCCTATCAACCACAACGACATACTGGGTTACGAGTGGATTGATATCAACATAGCATTCGCTGACCAATATCCTGACGAATCTCCAGAAATCCTGAACTTCCTAATTCAGGATATTGCTGCTCAAGGAAAACTTACTGAACGGCATGATGAAGCATGCTACAAACTCGCCCGCTTGTTAATTTCGTCTCGGCCTATACAGTGCTGGAAGATGTTAGAGCCGGAATTGAACAGCAATGACCATATCCGGTCCTACCTAGTTCAGCAGTGGCTCTCAGGTGGAATTCTTGATGACGAAAGTCACGGTGTATGGCCCGTTATTCCCCTTGAGGAACTTTGGAGATGGATTGATGAAGATGTTGAGGAACGCGCCTCAATTATTGCCAGCATCGCACCTAAATCAATCGAAATTAAAGGGGCGGGTCTCGTTACCCGTGAATTGCTTATTCGCTATGGAGAAAGAGATGATGTTAGAGGTCGTCTGATGCTAAATTTCTTTAGTGGTGCTGGGTGGGGACCAGCCAGCAATCGTTACCGCAAAATTCAGGAACAGCTACGCAAACTGCGCTCCCAACACGAAGAACCAGTGATTCGCAACTGGATCGACGAGACTATTAGTTCTCTAGACCAGATGATTGAACGGGCCGAGACGGAAGAAGAGCGCCGCGATTGGTAGTTTCCAAAAACTATGACTGAAATAATTCATCGCCCTTTTCAAATCAACAACCCAACAACTGGCAACTAAAAGTTTATCTGCCCAACCAAGCCTCTAAATATTCCTGTCCCCTGTCTCCCTTTATCGTATTGCACGACCCGCACAACAGTTGAAGGTTTTCCGGTGCATCCGTGCCGCTTTGGCTGCGCGGAACAATGTGATCAATGTGGAAGTGTCGTTTATCCGGCTGTTCAAATGCACATCCCTTTGCATTGCACTTCCCGCCCTGAGTCAGATGCAGCTGCAATTTGACATCCTCCTTCCACTTGCCCACAAGAGGACGGATATCGCCTAAATCCGTGCGGCGCGGTTTTCTTTTTGCCTCTTTTGGCTCGCGCATAATCTTAAACCCATTAGGTAAATCACGAATAATTCGTCGCTTCACCAGTTCAATGGCTTTAGGACTGATGTCTATTCCGATCCAATTGCGCTGCAAACCCTCAGCCGCAATACAAGTGGTGGCACACCCGCAAAACGGGTCAAGCACGACTCCGTCTTTGGGGCAGGATGCCTTAATGATTCGCTCCAATAATTTCAGTGGTTTTTGGGTTGGATAGCCAGTGCGTTCCTTCCCCCTCGCGACTATGGCTATATCTACCCACCAAGTTTCCGGCACTTTTCCGCGAGCTCTTAGGGCATCAATTTCTTGTTGATCAAAATGCCCCCCTGTATCAAAAACTTTTCTCGGACGCTGCTTCGGATCTTTATAAGGAATTCTCACTTCTTCCCTATTAAACGTCCACCTCTTGCCTTTTGAATACCAAAAAATAACGTCATGTTTTCTGTTGAATTGGCGCATTTTGGGTGAGCCAGGGCCTGTATAACACCAAACAATTTCATTTCTAAAGTTATCTCGACCAAAAATACAATCCATCATTATTTTGAGATAGTGCGACATCTTGGGATCACAATGCAGATACAAAGAACCCGTCCCTTTAAGAATCCGGTGCAACTCCATCAAGCGAGGCGCCATGTAAATCAAATATGCCTTGTCGCTTTTGGAGCCCACAGCCTGCAAAAAACCCGCTAGAACTGGCTGCTTTTCCTCCAGCAAATCCAGCCACTCAATATTGATGTCGCTTAACGTCCAAGTGTCCTTGAACTCAGCCCCCGCAGCCGTCGAACCAATCGGTGCGGCGTAGTTGGCATTGCTGTTAAAAGGGGGATCGAGATAAATGAGATCTACGCTTTCGCTGTTTAATCCGCGCAGGACATCAAGATTGTCGCCCGTCCATATCGTGGACGGCGAAAAATTGGTGGGGGGGGATGAATGGAAGAAGTCACTGCCGTTGTCTCTCTCTTATCGGACTGTTTGGACTGTGTACCAAAACAAAAATATTGGCGCGCCCGAGAGGATTCGAACCTCTGACCGCCTGGTTCGTAGCCAGGTACTCTATCCAGCTGAGCTACGGGCGCGAGTTGCGGATTTTAGCACGGGGCGCCCCAACCCCGCCCCTGAATCTAACTAGCCTCCAGCACCGCCGAGGACTTCCCGCACATTAAAGGCGCGGACGTCGGTTTTGCCGTCCGGTGCGACGACCATCATGAACACTTCGGTCTCCTTGCCCAGCGGCGCCAGCGAGTCCTGCTGCAGCAGGACTTCGCCCTTGTCATTGGTGGAGTAGAGAATCGAGCGGCGGTTGTTCTGCCCCTGCAGCCGAACCTCGGCATTGGCGATCGGCTGGGCATCCTTGTTGCTGGTGACGCTGATGATCGCCCCCCTGCCCCGGTCTCTGCGCACTTCGACGTTGAGTCCGCTGTAGATGATCCACTTCACCCCGACATCGCCCCAGTCGCCGTCGCTGGATCTGATGTTGGCAATGTCCGCCCTTGCGGGGTTGTGCGAGTAAACCGCAGCGTAAACGCCCGGCTCGCGCGGGCCGATGATGGTGCCGACGCCCACTTTGGTGCGAATCAGCTCGTTGCCAATGCGGGCAACGTCCACTTCGCTGTCCCAGATTTTCTCACTGGGACGACCGGCGATGAAGCGCAGCTCCTCTTGGATTTTGTCCTTGGGAAGTGCGCGCAGCGTGCCCAGCGACTGAACCAGGTCAGGGTCGTTAAAACGATAGATGCGAACCGTCAAGTTGTCGGCGTTGGCCGAGTAAATGTCCACCTCCGGCGACTGGCCGCGGGCGATGGTGATGGGGTTGTCCTCGCGAATGCCGACCAGCTGGGCGTCGAGCTTCAGCTCAAACTCGACGCTGACCGTCTCGCTCAGCGGGCGCCCCGAGCGCGCCTGCATGCCCTCGGGAAACTCGGCCCGATACTGGCGATAGGACTTCAGCCCCTTCATGCACATGCGCCTGCCGGACGCCTCCAGCTTGAACGGGTCGTTCGGATACAGGCGGGCGCGGTAGGTGCCGTAGAGATACTCGCTGACGGGGGACAGATCTTCGGAGAAGTTAAAGCAGACCTTCTGCCGGCCATTGGCATCGGCGACGATCATCTCCCCGACGTGGGTAAAGCGGTTGAAGACGACGTTGGGGTAGTTGAGCGTCTCCCCCAGCTGCTTGCCCTGCTTGTTTTCAAGCGTCGATTTGACGGTCAGGCTGTGCGGCGTGTTTTTTTCCAGCCCGACCACGCACAGCTGGCGCCGGTCGGTTAGGCGGAAGTCGAGCGGACCGCCGGTGTCGGCGACGATGTGCTCCGAGTAGTCGTAGTTTTCAGGGTCGTGCGCCGGGGAGCTGAAGCGCAGGCAAAAGGCCGCGCGCAGATCGCCGGTGGTCATGTAAGCGCCGATGCGAAAGCCCGTCCCGCCGACCGGATTGGTGGTGCCTTCAATCGGCAGCTGACGCCAGCGCACGCGCGGGTCAATCTCCAGCGGGGCGGCGACAAAGGCCGGCGGCTTGGCACTCGGGGGAGCCAGCTCGGATGAGAGCACGTCCAAGCCCGGCCCGCCCGGCCCAGGTCCTGCTGTTTGCACCGGGGGAGGAGGTGGCGGCGGCGGCGGGGGTGGCGGCCTCTGCGCGACCGGAGGACGCCGGCGAACTCTGTGCAGCTCGGTAATGCGATCATCGATCCCGTCCATGCGCTCGTCCATTCCGCCCAGGCGCCGGTTGATTTCGTCAAAGCGTGCGTCTAATCGGTCATCAATGTTGTCAAGCCGCTCATTGAGGCGCTCCTCAATGCGGGTGAGGCGATCTTCAAGCAGCTCGATCTTGGAGTTCAGCAGCCAGGCGACCATGCCGATGCTGAGGCCGAGCAGGAGCAGCAGGACAATCAGCGCAATGATCAAATGGCGCTCGCCCTGGCGGGATTCAGGCCGGCTGCCGTGGGGCGGCGGCGGCTGATCCAGCGCGACTCCGCCGGGCGGAACCGCACCGGCCGCAGCGGCGGCGAGGGGCTGTCCGGGAATGCCCGATCTGGCCTGCTGCTGTGCCTGGGCCCTCTGCTGGGCTTGCGCCCGCTGCTGCTGCGCCTGTGTCTGCTGCTGTGCCGCCCTGCTCTGCTGCTGCCCCGCTCCGGGCGGACGCTGCTGCTGTGCAGGGGCTTGCTGCTGCGGAGGTGTTTTGGGGGGCTGCGGGGCGGCTGCCGCAGGCTTCGCAGCCGCATCGGGTTTGGCGGCTGCATCGGGTTTGTCGGATTTCTCCGACGGCTTGGCTGGGGTTTCTGGTTTGCCGGATGTCCCCGACTTGGCTGGGGTTTCCGGCTTGGCGGCAGCTTCCGGCTTCTCGGAGGATGCTGCTGTTTGGGTTTTATCTTTGTCGGCTGTTTGGGCGGGCTTGCTGTCTGATGCGGGCGATTTTTGGGAGTCGGCGGCGGCGGACTTCTGCCCTTCGGTCTTCTCTCCTTTCGCCTGCTTTGATTTGTCCACTTCGTCACTCACAGCCTTTGCCCCTCCTAGTAGTCTAGTAGTATTTAGATTTGGCGGAGAGGGAGGGATTCGAACCCTCGATGGACTTACCATCCATACTCCCTTAGCAGGGGAGCGCCTTCAGCCTCTCAGCCACCTCTCCACAATGCGTCACGCCCAAGAGCGGCAAATTATAGGCATATCAGGAAAGATTTATCGATGGGATTTGCCCCCCCCGTCAGAAGCCCTCCAACTTCTTGGCAGAGAGATCATCCCAACTGCAAACCTGTCGGCAAATGCCCTCATCCATTTCGCTTTGGCAGTCTATGTCTGAGCGGCTACGTGCTAATATTCGCCGCCCTCGAATGCAGGCAGCCCGTGCCTCAAGAGCCGCAACAGCAGAGCGTCAGCTACTCGAGGGAACAGCTCGTTGATGCTGGTTTCGGGCGTTTACTGCCCCAGGGTTCAGCCCCGCTGCCGATTGACCCCATGCTGATGGTCGACCGCATCACGCTGATGTCCAACACCGGCGGCGCCTACGACAAGGGCGTGGTCGAGGCCGAGATGGACATCCGCCCCGACCTCTGGTTCTTTGACTGTCACTTCGTCAACGACCCGGTCATGCCCGGGTGCCTGGGGCTTGATGGCATGTGGCAGCTGGCCGGATTTTTCCTGACCTGGACGGGCCGCCTCGGTCGCGGCAGAGCGCTGGGCGCCGATTCGATCAAATTTTCCGGGGAGGTCACCCCCGAGAACAAACTCATCCGCTACCTGCTTTCGATCAAGCGCACCTCGGCGCGCGGGGCGGCCTCGATGGTGATCGCCGACGGGTCTCTGGAGGTCGACGGCAAAAACATCTACACCGCCCTGGGCCTGCGCGTCGGCATCTTCGACCGCTCGGCGGAGGCGGCCGGCTGATGCGCCGCGTCGTCATCACCGGCTACGGGGGCATCTCGCCGCTGGGCAACAACTGTGACGACATCGAGGAATCGCTGCGCGTGATGCGCAACGGCATTCGCAGCCATGAAATGTTCAAAACCCAGGGGCTGCGCAGCCAGATCGCCGGGCAGGTCAACGGCTTCAACGCCGAGGATCACATCGACCGCAAAACCATGCGCTTCATGCCGCCGGCCGCGCACTTCTGCTTCGTCGCCATGGCCGAGGCGATCCAGATGGCCGGCATGGACGAGAGCCTGGTCTCAAATGAGCGCACCGGGCTGATTGTCGGCTCGGGCGGGCCGTCCTCGGACGACATCGTCGACACCGCCGACACCCTGCGCCAAAAGGGAGTGCGCCGGGTCGGCCCCTACCGCGTGACCAAGGGCATGAGCAGCATGCCCTCGGCGTGTCTGGCGACGCCCTACCGCATCCTCGGCTACAACTATTCGATCACCTCGGCCTGTGCGACCAGCACGCACTGCATCGGCAACGCCATGGAGCTCATCCAGTTCGGCAAGCAGGACATCATGTTCGCCGGCGGCGGCGAGAGTGCGGAGTGGTCGGCCGCCTGCATGTTCGACGCCATGGGCGCCCTCTCCTTCAAGTACAACGACACCCCTGAGACCGCCTCGCGCCCCTACGACGTCGGGCGGGACGGTTTTGTCATGGGCGAAGGCGCCGCCATTTTGGTGCTCGAGGCGCTTGAGCACGCCCAGGCGCGCGGGGCGAACATACTCGCCGAAGTGGTCGGATACGGCGCCAGCTCGGATGGCTTCGACATGGTCAGCCCGTCGGGCGAGGGTGCGGTGCGCTGCATGCGCACGGCGCTGTCGACCTGCTCGGACCTGCCGGTGGACTACATCAACACGCACGGCACCAGCACTCCGGCCGGCGACATCGTCGAGCTTGAGTCGATTCGCGAGATTTTCGCAGACGAGATTCCCCCGATCAGCTCAACCAAATCGCTGATAGGCCACCTGCTGGGCGGGGCGGGCGCGATGGAATCGCTGTTCTGCCTGCTGATGATGCGCGGCAACTTCATCTGCGGCAGCGCCAACATCGAGACGATGGACGAGGGCGCCAAGCCGTTTCCGATCGCCACGGCTTCCCGGGACGCCGAGATCAACCAGACCCTCAGCAACAGCTTCGGCTTCGGCGGCACCAATGCCAGCCTGGTGTTTCGGCGGTTCAATGGCTGAAATGGCTGAATTTGCCGAGCGCATCAGCGTTGAGCAGGTCGAGGAGGGAAACCAGCTGGCGCCGAAATTCGATGCAAACGGGCTGCTGGTCGCCGTCGCCACCGACGCCCAAAGCGGCGAGGTGCTCATGGTCGGCCACATGAATGACGAGGCTCTGAAAAGAAGCATCGAAACCGGCGAGGCGCACTACTTCAGCCGCTCCCGCCAGGTGCTCTGGCACAAGGGCGCCTCATCGGGCTTCGTGCAGCGCATCGTCGAGCTGCGCATTGACGACGATCAGGATGCGGTCTGGATGCGCGTCGAGGTCGCCGGCGGCGCCAGCTGCCATGTCGGCTATCGCAGCTGCTTTTACCGCAAAGTCGCCGGAACCGCCGACGCCCCTCTGGAGTTCACCGAACACGAGAAGGTCTTTGATCCCGAGAAGACCTACGCCGGTGCGCCCAACCCGACCCGGCTTTAGGCGTGGGACATCGCACCCTGCTGCTCAACGGCACCCTGACCAGTGACGGGCGCACCTGGCAGGCCGACCTGCTGATCGAAAACGGCCGCATTGAGCGCATCGACGCCGATCTGTCCTCGCAGCAGGCCGACGACATCGTCGACCTGGCGGGGATGCGGCTGCTGCCGGGGCTGATCGACGACCAGGTTCACTTCCGGGAGCCGGGCTGGGAGCACAAGGCCAACATCGCCTCCGAGTCTGCCGCAGCCGTGGCCGGCGGGATCACCAGCTACATGGAAATGCCCAATACGATGCCGCCGACCGACAACCTCGACGCCCTGCACGACAAGTACGCGCGCGCCGCCGGACGCTCGCGCGCCAACTACGCCTTCCACTTCGGGGCCACCAATGACAACGCCGATGTCATCGCGCGCCTGACCCACCGGGACTGCGCCGGCGTCAAGGTGTTTATGGGGGCCTCGACCGGGACGCTGCTGGTCGACGACGACGACGCCCTTGAGGCCATCTTTTCCGTCGCCCAGCGCGTGGTGCTGACGCACTGCGAGGACAACCAGACCATTCAGGCCAACCGAGCCGAACTCGAGCGCACTGGGAAAACGCTTGCACCCGCCGATCACCCGCGCATCCGCACGCGGGAGGCCTGCCTGAAATCCTCGAGCAAGGCGGTCGAGCTGGCCCGGCGTCTGGGGACGCATCTGCACGTCCTGCACCTGACCACGCTGGACGAGATGGCTCTGTTTGCGGCGGGGCCGATTGCAGACAAGCACATCACCGCCGAGGTCTGCGTTCACCATCTGTGGTTCTGCGATGACGACTACGCCCGGCTGGGCAATCGCCTGGTCTGCAACCCTGCCGTCAAGACCGAGGCCGACCGCAGCGCTCTGCACACGGCGCTGATCGAGGATGTCATCGACGTCATCGCAACCGACCACGCGCCGCACACCGCCGAGGAGAAAGACGGCGACTACGCCTCGGCCCCGGCCGGGCTGCCGCTGGTTCAGCACTCGCTGCTGCTGCTGCTGGAGCTGCAGGGCGCCGGCGTGCTGAGTCTGGAGCAGCTGGTGCACAAGGCCTGCCACGCCGCAGCCGAGCGCTTCGGGGTCGTCGACCGGGGTTATCTGCGGGAGGGCTGCTGGGCAGATTTGGTCGCCGTCGACCCAAACGGTGCCACCGACGGCGGTGCCGGCCTGCTCAGCCAGTGCGGCTGGTCGCCCTTTGCCGGACACACCTTCGGACATCGGATCCGGGGCACCTGGGTCAACGGCGTGCGGGTCTGGGACGGTGAGCGGCTGCTGCCCGAAAAACCCGCCGGCATGCGGCTGGAATTCAACCCGCTGAATCGCTGAATATATAAATATAAATTAATAAATTTAGACCCGACCCGCCCCGCCTAACGGCAGCGCACAAACCCCGCCCGCAATGTTGCTCGGGCGGCTGGAGGGGTTTTAGATGCGTTTTAGTCCAGCAATTCCGGCTGCTGGCGAGTGATTTCGTCCCACAGCGGCTGGAAGGAGAACCAGCCGGCGATCGGTGAGCCGACCTGCTTGTAGGTGTCTTTGGCGACTTCGTCGGAGATGACGTGCGGGGTTCCGGCGGCGTCGGCGAGCAGCTGCGCCTGGCAGGTGCGCTCCATGGTGATGAACCACCAGGCGGCGGCCTCAACCGAGGCGCCGACGGTCAGATTGCCGTGGTTGGAGAGGATGACCGCCTTGCGATCGCCGAGCGATTCGGCAATGCGCTTGCCCTCGTCAAGGGCCAGCACCACGCCGGTGAAGTCGTCAAACAGGGCGTGGTCGTTGTAGAACGCGCAGGAGTCTTGGGTCAGGCAGTCGAGCGGCTTGCGCAGCGATGAAAAGGCCTTGCCGTAAACCGAGTGGGCGTGTGCCGCTGCCACGACGTCGGGCCTGGCTGCGTGGACTTGGGAGTGGATCGCAAACGCCGCGCGGTTGACCATCGCATCGCCCTCCACCACTTCGCCCTCGTGATTGACCAGGATCAGGTCGCTGACCCTGATGTGCCGGAAGCTCATGCCGAAGGGGTTGACCCAGAAGCAGTCCTCGTGCTCCGGGTCGCGCGCCGTGATGTGCCCGGCCACGCCCTCGCCAAATCCGAACAGGCCGAACAGCCTGAGTGCGGCGGCGAGTCGCTGCTTGCGGTGCAGCCGCAGATCTTCAATGGTCATTTCGTCGCCGGGGAGACTGGGGAGGAGAGCGCTCATGCCCTCGGGGATATCGCTGCGAACCAATCGGGTCATCGGGGTGCCTCTTCAGTGCTTTGAAGCGGCGGCATTCTAGCACCGCCATTCGATTTGCAGAACACGCGCGGCGAATCCCCCCTCTGCCGCACAAATTACAATGCGCGCCGCTCACGGGCACCTGCGACGGGAGGAAGCGTGCACAGCAGCGCAATCCGCGAAACTTTCCTCGATTACTTTGAGCAGCGCGGACACCGGCGCGTGCCGAGCGCCTCGCTGATCCCGGCGGACGACCCCAGCATTCTGTTCACCAATGCCGGGATGGCGCCCTTCAAAAACACTTTCCTCGGGCTGGAAAAGCGCGATTACGCCCGCGCCGCCAGCGCCCAGCGCTGCGTCAGGGCCGGCGGCAAGCACAACGATCTGGAGAACGTCGGGCGCACGGCGCGCCACCAGACCTTCTTTGAAATGCTCGGCAACTTCAGCTTCGGGGACTACTTCAAGTCCGAGGCCATCGACCTGGCCTGGGGGCTGCTGCGGGACGGCTATGCACTGCCGGCTGAGAGGCTCTGGATCACCGTCCACGAGGACGACGACGAGGCCGCCGAGCACTGGCTGCGCTGGGTGCCGGCCGAGCGCATCATCCGCCTCGGCGATGACGACAACTTCTGGAGCATGGGGCCGGTGGGTCCCTGCGGCCCCTGCAGCGAGGTGTTCTACGACCACGGCGAGAGCGTCCCCGGAGGGCCGCCCGGCTCACCGGAGGCCGACGGCGACCGGTATGTCGAGATCTGGAACCTGGTCTTCATGCAGCAGGAGCGGTGCGAGGACGGCTCGACCACCCCGCTGCCCCGCCCCTCGGTGGACACCGGCATGGGGCTGGAGCGGATGGCGACCGTGCTGCAGGGGGTGATGGACAACTACCAGACCGATCTGTTCACGCCGCTGATCAAGTCGGCCGCCGAGGCGCTCGGCGTTGCAAACGACCCGGACGAGGTCGCCCTGCGCGTGATTGCCGATCACATCCGCAGCTGCACGTTCCTGCTCTACGACGGCGCCCTGCCCGGCAATGAGGGACGCGGCTATGTGCTGCGCCGCATCCTGCGCCGCGCGGTCAGGCACGGCTACCAGCTCGGCTGCCGAGAGCCCTTTCTGCACCGGCTCACCGAGCCGCTGGTGCGGCAGTTCGCCGAACTCTACCCCGACCTGGCCCGGCGCCAACAGCGCATCAGCGAGGCCATCCTCAACGAGGAGTCCCTGTTCGCCAAAACCCTGCACCAGGGCATGGAGCTGCTCGGTGCCGAGCTGAAGCGGGCGCCGTCGACGCTGGACGGCGAACTGATCTTCATGCTCTATGACACCTACGGCTTTCCGGTCGACATGACCGCAGACATCGCCTCCGAAGCCGGCATTGCCCTCGACCTGGAGGGCTATGAGCGCGCCATGGAGGTGCAGCGCTCCCGCGGGCGCAGCAGCAGCCGCAAGGCGGTGCGGGCGATCAGCGGCGAGGGGGCCAGGCAGCTGCCGCCCAGCGAATTTCTTGGCTATGACACCGGGGCGACGCGCTCGCGCATCGCCGGCCTGCTGGGGGCGGACGGCAACCTGCTGGAGCGCGCCGGCGCCGGCGGGCAGCAGGTCGCCCTGGTGCTGGAGCGCACCCCCTTCTACGCCGAGGCCGGCGGGCAGATCGGCGATGTCGGCTCGATCTCGGGGAGCGGCTTTGAATTTGCGGTCGAGGACACGCAGCGCTCCGGCGAGATCATCGTGCACCACGGCACCCTGTCCCAGGGCGAGCTCGCTCCGGGCATCGAGGTGGAGGCGCAGATCGATGCCGCGCGGCGCGCCGAGACCGCCCGGCACCACTCGGCGACGCACCTGCTCAACGCCGCCCTGCACGAGGTGCTCGGCGAGGGCATCAGCCAGCGCGGCTCGATGGTCGGCGCCGACTATCTGCGCTTTGACATCACCCACCCCAGCCCGATCAGCTCCGAGCTGCTGGAGCGGATCGAGACCATCGTCAACCGGCAGATCCTGGCCAACACCCCGGCATCGACCGTCGAGATGCCGCTGCAGCAGGCTCTGGACGCCGGCGCCCGCGCGGTATTCGACGAAAAATACGGCGACGTTGTGCGCGTGCTCAGCATGGGCACCGATGACTTTTCGGTCGAGCTGTGCGGCGGGACGCACGTCAGCAGAACCGGCGACATCGGGCTGTTCGTCATCACTGCGGAGAGCAGCATTGCGGCCGGCGTGCGCCGCATCGAGGCGCTGGCGGGGGAGTCGGCGAGGCGCTGGCTGAACGACCAGCGGCGCGCGCTGGAGGGACTCGCCCGCAGGCTCGGCTGCGGCATCGACGAGAGCGCCGAAAGGCTTGAGGCCGTGTTCGCCAAAAGCGCCGAGCTGCAGCAGGCGCTTGAGGAGGCTCGCGGCTCCCAGCTCGAGAACCTCGAGCAATCGCTCGCCGCCGGGGTCGAGATGATCGGCGCGCACAGCTGTCTGCTCACCCGGCTGGACGTCCCGCTCGAGGGGGCTGAACTGCGCAACCTCGGCGACCGGCTGCGGCAGAAAATCCAGGTTGTCGTCCTGGCCAGCGGCGCCTCCGGCGAGGTCAGGCTGCTGATCGGCGTGGATGGCGCCCTGCACGAGAAAGTCCAGGCCGGCGCCCTGATGCGCGAACTCGCCGGCGCTCTCGGCGGCAAGGGGGGCGGCCGCGACGATTTCGCCCAGGGCGGGGCCGCCGACTGGGACGGTGCGCCCGCCGCCCTGGACGTGCTGCGCACCCGGCTGCTGGAACTGCTCGCCTGATGCGCGCGGTCTGCAAGTTTGGCGGCACTTCGGTCGGCTCGCTTGATCGCATCCGCGCAGTGGCCGACATCGTCGAGGAGCGCACCAAGAAGGGCGAGCAGCTCATCGTCGTGCTCTCGGCGATGGCGGGCGACACCGACCGGCTGCTCGACATGGCCGTGCAGCTGGACGCCCAGCCGAATGAGCGCGCCACGGACGCCCTGCTGTCCAGCGGCGAGTGCGTCTCGACCGCCCTGCTGGCGATCGAGCTGACCCGCCGCGGCTGCGACGCCGTGCCGCTGCAGGGCTGGCAGATCGGGCTGCTGACCGATTCGGCGCATCGCCGCGCGCGCATCCTCGATGTCGGCGCCTCGGCGCTGATCGCGCGCCTGGAGGCCGGCGAGATCCCCGTCATCACCGGATTCCAGGGGGTCGACGAGCAGCTCAACATCACGACGCTCGGGCGCGGGGGCTCGGACACCAGCGCGGTCGCCCTGGCCGTCGCAGCCGAGGCCGACGAGTGCGTCATCTACACCGATGTTCAGGGGGTCTACACCGCCGACCCCAGGGTCGTCGAGCGCGCCCAGCCGCTGCGCACGCTGCACTACGAGGAGATGCTGGAGCTCTCCAGCCTGGGCGCCAAGGTGCTCGAGCGCCGCTCGGTTGAGATGGCGCTCAAGCACGCGGTCAACCTGCGCGTCTGCTCCAGCTTCGTCCCGGATGATGAGGGCACGCTGATCACTGCCGAGCCCGCAGACAGGCGCATGGAATCGCAGTTCAGCCTCCCGGTCAAAAACATCACCGCCGACGTCGACCAGGCCAAGATCACGCTGCGCGGCGTGCCCGACCGGCCCGGTCTGATCGGGGAGGTGCTCGGCCCGATCGGAGAGGCGGGCATTTCGGTGGACATGATCGTCCAGAACATTGCCCGGGAATGCACCACCGACATCACGTTCACGGTGCAGCGCACCAACCTGGAGCGCACCCGCTCCATCATCGAGACCTACCGGGACACCGCCTGGCAAGCGGATTCAGTCGAGTATCTCGACTCCGTGGCCAAGATCTCAGTCATCGGTGCGGGTCTGCGCGATCACGCCGGGACCGCGGCCAAAATGTTCCAGGTGCTGGGCGAGGCCGGCATCAACATCCAGCTGGTGACCACCTCGGAGATTTACATTTCGGTGTCGATCGAGGAGCGCCATCTCGAGGAGGCGCAGCGGCTTTTGCATGCGGCCTTCAATCTGGACGCCATCGACGGCGAGGCCGCCTGAGCATGCACTTTGAGCTGCTCGAGCTGCCCTCCGCCTGCGAGGCGCTCCGCGGGGAGGTTCGCGCATTCCTCAATGAACACATCGCCGAGCGCAGCCCCGTCGACCGGGCGCTGAGCTGGAGCGGCGGGGATCCGGAATTCTCGCGCCGTCTCGGAGCCCGGGGCTGGATCGGCATGACTTGGCCGAAGCGCTATGGCGGGGGCGAGCTCAGCGCCCTGCAGCGCTACACCGTTCTGGAGGAGCTGCTGGCCGCCGGGGCGCCGGTGGCCAGGCACTGGATCGCCGATCGGCAGAGCGGGCCGATGCTGCTGCGCGTCGGCAGCGAGGCACAGAAGGACGCCATCCTGCCGGCGATCGCCCGCGGCGAGTGCTATTTCTGCATCGGCATGAGCGAGCCCGACTCGGGCTCGGATCTGGCCTCGGTGCGCACCCGCGCCGAGAAAACCGGCGGCAAGTGGGTGATCAACGGCAGCAAGGTCTGGACCAGCGGGGCGGATCAGGCGCACTACATGATTGCCCTGGTGCGCACCGGCGACGCCGGCGAGAACCGCCACGGCGGGCTGTCACAGTTTCTGCTGCCGATGAACACCCCCGGGGTCGAGGTCTCGCCCATCCCGAGTCTCGGCGGGGACAGCGACTTCAACCAGGTGACCTTCACCGATGTCGAGCTCGACGACGACGCCCTGCTGGGCGAGGAGGGCGCCGGCTGGTCCCAGGTGACCTCGGAGCTGGCGCTGGAGCGCAGCGGCCCCGAGCGCTTTCTGTCCTCGCTGCAGCTGCTGATCGTGCTGTGCGACGCCCTCGGGCCTGAGCCCGAACCGCTTGCAAAGCGCGCCATCGGCGAGTGCACCGCCGAGCTCGCCGTGCTGCGCCAGATGTCCCTCTCCGTGGCCGGCATGCTTGAGGCGGGCGAGGATCCCGGCGTGCAGGCTGCGCTGATCAAGGATCTCGGGGCGCGCTTTGAGCAGTCGCTGGTCAATACCGCACAGCGTCTGCTGCCCATAGCACCGGCGCTCAGGGGACCCGGCAGCGACTATGCGCACGTGCTGCGGCGCATCAGCCAGCTGGCGCCCTCCTATTCGCTGCGGGGCGGGACCCGCGAGATCCTGCGCGGCATCATTGCCCGGGGCCTGGGGCTGCGATGAGCGGGCACGACAGCGAACAGCGCCTGCTCTATGAATCGCTCGAGCGCGCCCTCGGCCCGCTCTGCGCGCTTCCCGAAGATCCCGGCGAGTGGCCCGCCGCCGCCTGGCAGACTGTCGAGGCACACGGCATGCTCGACGTGCTCGCCGAGGAACCCCAGGCCTGGCCGCTGGCGGTGACGATTGCCGCGGCGCTGGGGGAATATCCGGTGCCGCTGCCCATCGTCGAGACGCTGCTGGTGCGCGCCTTTGACCCCGATGCCGCGCGCGGGGCGCCTGCGACGCTCGAGGCTGCGGACGGCGCCCTGCCCTGGGGGCGCTTCTGCCGCACCGCATTGATCGGGCGCGAGGGCAGCTGTGCGCGCACCACCCTGGAGGACGTGCAGCACACCGGAGCCAACCTCGCCGGCGAGCCGCGCGATCAATGTCGCATCGGCGCTGCCGAGCCGCTCGCCGTCCCGGTGCAGCGCCTGGCCTCGGGTCTGGCGCTGCTGCGCGCCGCACAGTGCGCCGGCGCCATGCGCGCCTGCCTGAACCTCTCGCGACAGTACGTGCTTGAGCGCGTCCAGTTTGGTCGCCCGCTGTCCCGGTTTCAGGCCATACAGCAGCAGATGGCACAGCTGGCTGGGGCGTGTGCAGCCGCCGATGTGGGCGTGCAGTACGCCGGCCGGCGCACTCGGCAGGCGGGGCTGGACGAAGCCGCCGAAGCCATTGCCTGTGCTGCGACTCGGGTCCTGAGCGCCGCCGCCGAGGTCTCGGCCATTGCCCACCAAGTACACGGCGCCATGGGCTTTACGCTCGAGTATCCGCTGCACCGCTACACCCAGCGCCTCGGCGCCTGGTCGGCCGAGCTCAACCTCGGCGGCTGGGCGGAGCGCCTCGGAGGGCGCGCGCTCGCCCGGGGCGGCGGCGATTTCTGGGACGGCATCGTCAAGATATAAAACATGTAAAGAAAGGGGGCTTATGCGCCCCAAGACATCTGCACCCTGCCCCGCCGGGTTTCGGCTTGGAACCACCGGCCGGCGGCGGCGCCCGCAGGCCGGCAGGTCACAGACCGAGCAGATCAGTAGCGCTTCTGCAGCTCGACGGCCAGGCGGGAGCGGGTCTCGCCGAGGTGGGCGATGTGCCGCTCGCTGAACAGGCTCAGCTCAAGGGCGTCGCTGTTCGAGAACCGCA
>MEIF01000033.1 GCA_001750645.1 Gammaproteobacteria bacterium AqS3 | reverse complement strand
TGATCACTGTTCCACGCCTGCGCCGAGCTGTCCGAGGCGCTGAACGTCAGCCGGGCGCCCGTGCTGATGAATATCCGCGGCGGGCTGTCCTTCAGCTCGACATCGACCGTCACCTCAGCCGAGGGACGGGTCTTCAGCCGCACCTTCAGCACGCTCACCGTGTCGTCCTCCGGCACGGTCTTGGACTTGCCCTGCCACGACAGCACCAGCTCGGCTGCGTCGTCGTCCTTGACCTT
Source organism: Gammaproteobacteria bacterium AqS3 (assembly GCA_001750645.1). GTDB lineage: Bacteria > Pseudomonadota > Gammaproteobacteria > MEIF01 > AqS3 > AqS3. The sequence goes on along the minus strand of MEIF01000033.1, from coordinate 25,308 downwards.
CACCTGCAGTGCGCCGGTTACGCTGCCGTAGCCGCTGCCCGAGGCGTCCAGGCTGATGGTCGCCGTGTCGTCGGTGGCGTCATCATCCCCGGCGGCGCTCACCGTCACCGTCTGGGCGGTATTCCAGTTGGCGGTCGTGAACGTCAGCGAGGTCTTATTGATCGTCACATCGGTGTTGTCCGGCTGGGCCAGCGTCACCGTGACATTGGCACTCGGTTTGGTCGCCAGCGCCACATTGAAGGTCTCCTCGCCGCCCTCGTCGACCTCAAGGGGCTTCTCGTCCGCCGTGATGCTCAGCGCCGCCGTGTCGCTCTCCCTCACCGAGACCGACAGGGTCGCGCCCACCCCGTCGTAGTCGCCGTCCTCGGCGCTCAGCCGGAGCACCACGCTGTCGGCGATGGCATCGGGATCCTCGGCGGCGCGCACCGTCACCGTCTGGTCCTCGTCCCAGTTCGCGGTGGTGAAGGTCAGCTTGTCCTGGTTGCCGTCCTCGCCGGCGTCGGTGTCGAAGCTGATGTCGGCGTTGGCCACACCCTGCTGCGACAGCGTCACCGTCACCTCGCCGCTCGGCTCGCTCGCCAGCTGCACCGTGAAGGTCTTGTGACCGCCTTCGTCGACCTCGAAGGGATCATCCGCCGTGACAGTCAGCGCCGCCGTGTCGGTCTCCGTCACATCGACCGTCACGGTCTTGCGCTCGCCCGAGTAATCCCCGTCACCGGCCTGAATTGCGACCGTCGCGGTGTCGACGATGGCATCTTCGTCTGCGGCGGCATACACCGTCACCGTTCGGGCGATGTTCCATCTGGATGCCGTGAAGATCAAAGCGGTCTGGTTACCGGGCTCGCCGGTGTCGGTGTCGACCGTCACGTCCGGGTTGGTCGGCTGCGTCAGCGTCACCGTGACGCTGCCCTGCGGCTTTGCGTCCAGCCGGACGGTGAATATCCCGCTGCCGCCCTCGGCCACGGTCAGCGAGGTCGTGGAAACATCCAGCCCCACGTCGTCGTCCTTCACCGTCACCGTCACACTGTCGGTCTTGCCCTCATAGTCCCCGCCCGAGGCCGTCAGGCTGATGGTCGCGCTGTCGTCGGTCGAGTCGTCGTCCCCGGCGGCGCGCGCTGTGACCGTCTGCGCCGTGCTCCAGTTCGATGTCGTGAATTCCAGTGTGGTCTGCTTGCGGGCTGTGTCGACATCCGCACCCAGCGTCACATCGGAATCGACCGGAAGCGTCAGCGTCACTGTGACATCTTCCGAGGGCCGGGAGTTCAATTTGACCGTGAAGGTGCCGACGCCGCCCTCGCTGATCTCGAAGGGACTCGCCGCCGTGATGGTCAGGCCCGCCGTCTGATTCTCCGTCACGCTGACCGTCACGGTCTTGCGCTCGCCCGAGTAATCCCCGTCGCCGGCCTTGATCTTGATGTCTGCGGTGTCGGTGATGGCGTCGGCATCCTCGGCGGCGTTCACCGTCACCGTCCGGGCGGTGCTCCAGTTGTCGGTCGTGAAGGTCAGCGTGGTCTGGATGCCGGCCGTGCCAGGGTCGGTGTCGGCTATCGTCACGTCCGTGTTCTCCGGCTGCGTCAGCGTCACCGTGACGTTGCCCGGCGGCTGTGCGTCCAGCCGGACCGTGAATGTCCCGCTGCCGCCCTCGACGATGTTCAGCGAGGTTGCGGAGACCTCCAGCCCGACATCGTCGTCCAGCGACTTAACTGTCAATCTGCCGGTCACGCCGTCATAGCCGCCGCCGGAGGCCGTCAGCAGGAGCTCTACCGTCTCGTCGTCTGCATTGTCATCTTGATTCATCTCCACCGTCTGGGTTCGGGTTAAATGCCAATCTTTGGCCAGGAAACTCGCTGTCCCCACAACCTGGTTAGCGATAGCTGGAACTGTGTATGTGATTGTCACATCTCCTGTGGGCTGGGCGGACAGTCGAAGCGTGAAGGTGTTCTCGCCCCCCTCCCTGACCTCGAAGGGGTCCGGAGCCACGATGATCAGGGACTTCTCCGTCACGCTGACCGTCACGGTCTTTTTCGAGTCCGCGTAATCCCCGTCGCCGGCCTGGATGTTGATCTCTGCGCTGTCGTTGATGGTGTCGTCGTCTGCGGCGGCGTTCACCATCACCGTCTGCTCGTCGTCCCAATTGTCGGTCGTGAATTCCAGCTCGGTCTGGTTGTCGGGCTCGCCGGTGTCGGTGTCCACCGTCACATCCGTGTTGGTCGGCTGCGTCAGCGTCACCGTGACGTTGCCCGGCGGCTGCGCGTCCAACCGAACTGTGAAGCTGCCATTGCCGCCCTCGGCAATGGTCAGCGAGGTCGTGGAAACCTGCAGCCCGACATCGTCGTCCGTCACCGTGACCGTCAGGCTGGCGGCCTTGAGGGGGTTGCCCGTCAGGCTGATCGTCGCGGTGTCGTCGGCGCCGTCGGCATCCTCGGTCGCCGTGACCGTCACCGTCTGGGCTTCGGTGGTGTTGTAGAAGGTCAGGCTGCTCGGGCTGATGGTGACATCGTCGTTGTCCGACTCCAGGGTGATCTTTCTCAGGCGCTGAATCTCGGAGGACGGCTCGACCGTGAATGTCCCGCTCCCGCCCTCGGCCAGCGTCAGCGATGTCGTAGACAGGGTAATCCCGATGTCGTCGTCGAGCAGCCCCACCTGCAGGCGCTCGTCCACCCTGTCCTCATGCACCAAACCGGCGTCCAGCGTGAAGTCGATGTACTCGTCGGAGTCGCTGACATCTGCGTCGTCCTCGGCAACCGACACCGTGACGCTCTGCTCATCGCTCCAGTTGTCGGGGGTGAAGGTCAGCGTGAGCGTCTGGCTCGAGGCGCCGCCGGCGGTAGAGAGCGTGACATCGGCGTCGGTGGTGCGCATGGTGATGGTTCTGTCGCTGCTCGGTCTCGACTTCAGAACGTAGGAGAAGGTGTCCGACTCGCCCTCGCCAATGATCAGGATGTTCTCATCGCGGTGGACCTTGATGATCTCGCGGACGGTGACGTCCACCGAGCCGATGCCGACATCGTCGCCGTTCACGGTAATCTGCACAGTGTCATCGTCGCTGTCGTCATCCCGCCCCGCATTGACAGTCACGGTCTGGAAGGCTCCCCAGTTGTCGGTGCCAAAGGTCAGCGAGGTCTTGTCCACCGTCACATCGCTGCCGGATGGCAGCGAAATGTCGACCGTCACCGCAGACGAGGGCGCCTCCTTCAGCCTCACCTCAAAACTGCCGCTGGTGCCCTCGATCACCGTCAGTTCGCGGGGCCTGATTCTTGACGCGATATCGTCATCAATCACCGATACCGTCAGCGGGGGGGAGTCGGCGTCGACCCACCCGTAGGCGCCGTCATCGTTGACCACACGGAATTGCGGGTGGATCATCGACGCACCGTCTCTTGCATTCTCGTCCTCACTCGCGTTCACCGTAACCTTCTGGGGAGTGCTCCAGTTGAGCGGGGTGAAGGTCAGCACTTTCTTGTCACGCGTGATCCGGTCATCCTTTCCGTCAGACACAGTCAGCCTGACCGTTCGGTTGGCGTGGGGCTTGCTGTTCACCCGGATCGTGAAGCTGTCGGAGTCCCCCTCGTTTATTGAGAGGGCTGTCGGTGACAGGGTCGCGCCGATGTATTGGGGATCCTGAACCGACACCCTCAAAGAGCGACCGGTCAAACCGGCACCCGTGAGATTAATGTCGGCGTCGTAGTTCTGCTTGGCATCGTCACTGCTCGCACCGACCCTCACGGTCTGCGGGGCTTTCCAGTTGGACGGGGTAAAGGTCAGCGATGCCGGGGCAACCGTGACATTGGAGTTTGTGGAACTCATATTCACAGTGCGATCAGCGCTCGGCGGGGAGGACAGCCTGACCCTGAAGGTGCCGCTCGTCTGGGAGTCCTCGGCATTGGTGGCGCCCTCATCCAGACCGAGCCAGGTCTTGTTCAGAATGATCGTGTTGCCGGAATCGTTGTCGTTGACAAATACCTGTGTCTGAAACGGGGAGTTGGCAATGCGGGCACCGCTGAGGCTGATCGTCACGGTTTCGTCCTCATCATTGTCATCCTCGACCGCAGTGACCGTCAGGGTCTGGACAATGTCCCAGTTGTCTCGGGTGAAGGTTAGGGTGGTCGGATTTAGCGTGACGGCAGAGGAGTTGTTGCCGGATCGCGTCAGGGTGAGGATGCGGTCGTTGCCCGGTCGAGCATCCAAATAAAACCCTATATCTAAAGTGCCCCCCTCGTTCACTCTGAGCGATGTTCCCGACAGCGACAGCCCGACATCGCCGTCGTCATCATCGGTGACTGTCACCTTCACCGAGGCAGGGGCGATGCCGGCGCCCGTGGCGGTGAGGTCGATCGTCGCCTTGTCGTCGGCACTGTCGTCATCCGGCCCCGCATTGACCGTCACGGTCTGGGCGGCGCTCCAGTTGTCGGTGGAGAATGTCAGCGTGGTTTGGCTTCCAAGTGCGGCGGGACTGGCGCCTATCTTCACGTCCTCGTCGCCGGACCGAACCAGCGTCACCGTGACATCGGCCGGGGGCTGACCTGTCAGCTTGATTGTGAAGGTGTCGCTGCTGTCTTCGGTCACGATCAGGGATGTCTTGGAGATCTCCAGGCGCACCTCGTTGTCGTTCACCGTCACCGGCATGCTGGCGGTGACTCCCGCATAGTCACCGCCGGAGGCCGTTAGGCTGATTGTTGCGGTGTCATCGGTCTCATCGGCATCCTCTGATGCATTCACCGTCACTGTTTGAGTTTTATTCCAGCTGTCGGTCGTGAAGGTCAGCGAGGTCTTGTCCACCGTCACGTCGGAATTGGTCGTACCGCTCTGGATCAAGTTCACCGTCACCTGTCCGCTCGGCTGCCCCGCCAGCTTCACCGTGAATGTCTCGCTGTCGCCCTCGGCCACAGTCACGCTATACGGCGACAGCTCCAGACTCCTGTCGTTGTCCGCCACCGTCACTGCTACATTGCCCTTAAGCCCGGCGTAGTTGCCGCCGGATGCAGTCAAGGCAATGCTCACAGTTTCGTTGGCCGCATCGTCATCCTCGGCGGCGCTGACCGTCACCGTCTGTGTCTGGTTCCAGTTGGCTGTCGTGAAGGTCAGCGAGGTCTTGTCCACGGTCACGTCGGTGTCGCTCGGCTGGGGAATCGAAATCGTCACAGCCTCCGAGGGCTGGGCATCCAGCAAAACCGTGAAAGTGTCGCTGCTGTTCTCGTCCACGTCCAGGATGGCCGGGGCAACGATGATTCCTGGCGTCTCTCCCGCAGTATCGTTGTCCGTCACACGGACTGTCACTCTGCCACTCACGCCTTCGTAGTCCGCACCCGAGGCACTCAGCTCAACACTGGCGCTTTCGCCGAGCCCGTCGGTGTCCTCTGCAGCGCTCACCGTTACGGTCTGGGCGGCGCTCCAGTTGTCGGCCGTGAAGCTCAGCGAGGTCTTGTCCACCGTCACGTCGGTATTGCCTGGCTGTTGCAGCGTCACCGTCACGTTCCCGCTGGGGCGGTTCGTCAACTGAACCGTGAAGGTGTCGCTGCCTCCCTCGGTCAGGCTCAGTTCGGTTGGCGTGATGTCCAGCTCCCTCCTGTCGTTGTCGATGATCGGTATGGTTATTCTTGTGCTTTCCCTATAACTGCGCTCCCCTTCTGAAAGCGAAGCGAAAATTGTCACGTACTCGTCAAGAGTATCGCTGTCCTCCGCCGCACTCACCGTTACTGTTTGCGCCTTGGCAAAGTTGTCGCTCGTGAAAGTCAGAGAGGTCGGGCTGATCGTCACATCAGGATTGTCTTGGACGGACAGATTTACTGTGCTCTCTGCCAGATCAGTAATAGGAGGGTATAATAATTCGAGAGAGAAATCGCCATTTCCCCCCTCATTTACGGCTTGGAAGTTATAGAGCTGAATCCAGTAGTTACCTCTGCTAATACTCAAAATTACTTCGGCACTCTGACCCTCATACTCTCCGCCTGATGCAGTCAGCAAAAGCTTTGACGTTTGCCTCGTTGCATCGGTTTTAGGCAGCAGGCCTACCGTCACATTCCGCCTTCTCTTCCAGTTTTTGGCTGTGAAGGTCAACGAATCTGGGGTGATCGTCATGGCACTTTCGCCTGAGGCAATTGAAATCTTGACATCCTCCGAGGGCTGCGTATCCAGCCGGACAGAGAATGTTTTGGGGGGACTGGTGTTATACAGCTCCAAATATGTTTTGGACAGGGTTAGTCCGACTTCTCCGGTATCGTCATCAATGACCAAAATCTGCGCCGAACCGACAATGATGCCGTTGGCTGCTATGAAGCTGATATTCGCCCATTCGTCAAGTGCATCATCATCATTGGCAGCGCTCACTGTCACTGTCGGTTCCGCCGGCTTTGTCGCCGAAATATTTTTTTTGCCTGTGATGATCAGCTTTGATGGGCTGGGCGTGACATCGGGGTTGTCCGATACCATGGTGAATACCCCAGGACGACTAACGTCCACTTTCATGGCACGGTTGCCCCCTTCGTTCACCTTGAGAAAGCCTTTCCAGAGGATACTATGAGTTAGAGGCCAAATGTGGGGAGAGGAGTTCGGGTCGTAGACATCATGCCAATGCACCAAGATGGACTTGCCCGCACCCCCAAGTAATTTGATACCCAGACGCCCTTGTTCGTTGTAGTCATCCGCGTTAACTGTCGTATCCACAGCGACCCTCTGGAGTGAGTTCCAGTTTGAGGGGGTAAAAGTTAGAGCATCCTGAATACCGGGGGTGCGCACATCCGTGTCAAAATGGATATCTTGTAGGGCACCCTGCCACCAATCCTTCTGCAAAACCACTATTACATTTTCAGAGGGCTGTCTTGCCAGCTTGACCGTGAAACTGGTGCTGGCACCCTCGGTTATGTGCAATGCACCATCGGTGCTGCCTGTATCCACAATAAGAATGGAGCCATCCAGCACCTTTACTGTGACTCTGCCTGTTACGGAGCTGTAATCCCCGCCAGCTGCCGCGAGCGAGATGACTGCTGAGTCATTGTCGTAATCCGTGTCATGAGCCGCAATCACAAGCACAACCTGATCCGTCTGCCAATTTGACGGCGTGAAAGTCAGGGGAGTGCTCTGGATGCCGTTCATACTTCGGTTGGTGTCCACCGTCACGTCGGCGTTGTTTGATGCGAAGGAGACTTCAACATCTGCGGTCGGCCGTGTCGCCAGTCTGACTTTCAGGTCAAAGAACTCAATCTCGCCCGGATAGGATCCCTCGTTGATCGTCTTTGATGTCTCAGATAGAACCAGTGCAGGGCTGGTGTCTTGCCCGTGTGCGGGCACCGAAAATGCCAGCCCCATAAGCAGCGTGCCGACCAACAGCAGCAGCCGCTGCCGTGAACAAAAAATTTCGGCTGGGGAGGCGGACATCAGGGATCGGAGGGCAGGAGGTTAGGCGCGTGAGAGAGATGCTCTGAATGCACCACAGAATGGGTGCCGTTTGCAGCCTCTGTTTTGGCAGGGTCAGTCGCTTTGAAGTGATTCATACCCTATTCCGGCGGGTTGTGGCAGCCGCCGCCCCGTCAAGCGGGTGATATTGCCACAGTTTGACCGGTTTTCACTGTTTTTCGGGAGCGGGCGGGTCTGGAGCTGCCGCTGCGATGCAACTTCTCCCTGCTCTGAGCGAGCATGCTCCCGACTGGGAATCCGCCACTCTCTGCACATCCGCAACTTGCGTGTTTGTTTGCGCTCAACATTAACCACCGCCTTGCAGCACTGCTTCAAGCCGCACCCGCCCGCCATCTGAAGGGGGGCTGTGCTCAAAACCAAACTCTTGGCGCCACATCGCTGCTGTCCGACTCTGGCAAAGCTGACTTTGATCATATTGCCGGCCTTGTCACTGGCCGGTTTCGCTCTGACCGTTGCAGCCTGAGGAACGTTCCAGTCATGAACTTTGAGAGCCAACACGCTCAGGTTGCTGCTTACGACCCTGTCAATGTCCAGCATGGCATCCGAACGTCCAAAGATTTGCCAGTTGTCAGTGAGTTTGTTTCCGTGCCGGGCGGCGAGCTGAACCGCCAGGCCTTCTGCGTCGTCCCCGTCCAATTGCATCAACACGCCCGACACATTAAACCCAGCACCCGCGGCGTCATCATCAATCACCGTCACCTTCACCGAGCCTGTGCCCACACCGGTGCCACTCAGGATGATCGTCGCATTGTCATTGGTGCTGTCTGCATCATGTCTCGCGCTGACTGTCACGGTCTAGGAGATATTCCAGTCGCTGGCGTCAAAGGTCAGCGCAGTCCTGTCCACCCTCAAATCGCCGCCGCTCTCGGGCGAAACATTGACCGTGATTTCGGACGAGGGCACCTCCTCATTCACCGTCAGTTCGCGGGGTGGCGTGGCATCGACCCATTTATACGATCCGTCTCTGATCACTCTGAACTGAGGGCGGATCGTCACCGTGCTGTGGTTGAAGAAACACATCAGCCCCTGACTATCCGCTTGGCCTTTTGATAGCCCTCTGACGCAGTGCCGCCGCCCTTCACAGCCGCATAGATGGCCGCCTGTTTTAGGTTGGAGCATGTTTTGCAGCGCGAGCACAGCCCGCTGGAGCGGCTGCGATCCGAATAAAACATGGAGCTGTCGAGGCGCTTTCGACACCAGGAGCATACAAAAAACCCGGGCTTCCTGTTATAGCCGTCTTTCGGAACCCGCTTTCGCGAAAACGGCGCGCCGCGTCCATTGGGGAGCGGCGGCTTGCCAGTTTTCCTCCAATTCCGCTCAATGTCCCTGCCGTTGACATTCAGCAGCTTTCGGGGGGATTCTTTTTCGGCCTTCCTGATCTGGGACAGCTCGGCGGCATCCGCCCGCTCCTGCTTGAAGTGTTTGGAGAGCACGCTGATGCGCGGGGTAGGCAGTCTCAAAAGCCGCCCCCAGACCCCCCAGTTGACCGGATTGCTTCTGTGTGCCAGCAGGCGCGTTCGCAGATCTTGGCGGGTCTGGCCTATGTAGAAGGCGCCGTCCGGAAAATCAATCCTGTAAATTTTGATCACCTCACTTCCCCGTATGTGGTCCTGCATACAAATCTCGAATGTTTTGAATTATTCGGCGCGGTTTTTTTGGGGCGATTTGATCAGGGATGTCAAGTCTTGCAGTTGACCGTCCTGTCTCACCCCGCTGGAGTCTTTCGCTCCTCGCGGCATTCCGAGCCGGGACTTGTTTGGGCGAATGCAAACCGCCCGAATTCGTCTCAGCCCTCGGGCTCTCCCCCCGCCTCCGGAGAGGCGCTCCCGTCCACCTGACGCAGCTGCGGAAACAGCACGACATCCCGAATGCTGGAGGAATCGGTCAGCAGCATGACCAGCCGGTCAATGCCGATGCCGACGCCGCCGGTCGGCGGCATGCCATAGCGCAGCGCGCGCACGTAATCCTCGTCGGTGAGCATGGCCTCATCGTCGCCGCCCTCCCGCTCCCGCTGCTGCTGAGCGAAGCGCCCGAGCTGCTCCTCGGGATCGTTGAGCTCGGAGAATCCGTTGGCGACCTCAAGGCCGCCGCAGAACAGCTCGAAGCGCTCGGTCAGATAGGCGTCGCCGTCGACGGCGCGCGCCAGCGGCGAGACCTCGGCCGGATGGTGCGTCACGAATGTCGGCTGCACCAGGCCGGGCTCGACCTTATGCTCAAACAGCTCCAGCAAAATCCGCCCCGAACCCCAGCCGTCCTCAAGCGGGACGCCGCAGCGCCCGGCACACTCGCGCGCCACGACCGGGTCGCGCAGTTCCTTTTCGCCCGGCAGATCCGGGACGGCCTCGGCGACGGCGTCGTACATGCGCACCCGGACAAACGGCGACGCCATGTCGATCTCCACCCCGGCGCTGTCAAACCGAACCCCGGCGGCGGCCTCGGCGCAGGTGCGGCACAGGGTTTCGGTCAGGTCCATCATCTCCCCGAAGCCGGCGTAGGCCTGGTAGAACTCGAGCATGGTGAACTCGGGGTTGTGGCGGCGCGACAGCCCCTCGTTGCGGAAGTTGCGGTTGAGCTCGTAGACGCGGCCGAGTCCGCCGACGATCAGGCGCTTGAGGTTGAGCTCTGGGGCGACGCGCAGAAACATGTCGGCGCCCAGGGCGTTGTGGTGCGTCGCAAAGGCGCGCGCCGCAGCCCCGCTGGCGAGCGGCTGCAGCATCGGGGTCTCGACCTCCAGAAAACCGCTGCGCTCAAGCTCGCCGCGCAGCACAGAGAGCACGCGCGCCCTGCGGCGAAAGCGCTCGGCGGTCTCGGGGTTGCCGAGCAGGTCGAGGTAGCGCTGGCGGTAGCGCTGCTCCTGGTCGGCCAGGCCGTGGTGCTTTTCCGGGTGCGGGATCAGCGCCTTGGCCAGCGCCTGCAGGCGCTCGACGTGGACGGTCAGCTCGCCCCGCTGGGTGCGGAACAGAAACCCGCGCGCGCAGACGATGTCGCCCAGATCCAGGTCGTCCAGCAGCGCCGCCGAGGCCTCGTCCAGATCCTGGGGGCGCAGGTAGAGCTGGATGCGGTTGGGCGCCGCCCCGGATGCATCGTCCCAATCGCCCGGCGCCCCGTCGCCCTGCAGAGTGGCGAAGTTGGCCTTGCCCATTCGCCTGATCAGCATCAGCCGGCCGGCGACGGCGGCCTCGATGCGCTGCCCCTCTAAATGCTCGCGGTCGCTGCCTGCATGGGCTGCGTGGATGTCCCAGATCGCATCCAGCGCCCCGACCGCATTGGGGTAGTTCCAGCCCTGCCGCATCCAGCGGGCGACGATGCCGGTGCGACGCTCCAACTCGGTCTGATGCGCTCCCGGCTCGCCGGTCTCGCCGGCCTGCAACTCCTCAGAGGGCGTGTCGGACATCGTGCAGACCCCAGTGGCGCGCGCGTATTTTACGGGCGGCGCGCCTGGATGGGCTTTCGGCGGCCGGGGTAGCAGCCCTGGCAGAGTTCGCAGCGCAGGCCGTTGCAACCGCGCGCCGGGCAATATTCGCGCCCGTAGTAGATGATCTGCAGGTGCAGCTTGCCCCAGGTCTCCGGCGGGAACAGCTTTTTCAGATCGGCCTCGGTGCGGGTCACGCTGGCGCCGTCGGTCAGCCCCCACATCTGCGCAATGCGGTGGATGTGCGTGTCGACCGGAAACGCCGGGACGCCGAAGGCCTGGTTCATCACCACCGAGGCGGTCTTGTGCCCGACCCCGGGGAGGGCTTCGAGCGCCTCCATCGAATTCGGCACCTGCCCGCCGTGTTTTTCGAGCAGGATGTGCGAGAGTCCGACGATGGCCTTGGACTTGGCTGGCGAGAGCCCGCACGGTCGGATGATTTCGCGCACCTCCTCGACCGAGAGCGTGACCATCGCCTCCGGGGTGTCGGCGCGCGCAAACAGCTTGGGGGTCACTTGGTTGACGCGCACGTCGGTGCACTGGGCTGAGAGCAGCACGGCGATCAGCAGCGTGTAGGGGTCTTTGTGATCCAGCGGGATCGGCACCTCGGGGAACAGCCGGTCCAGCTCGGCGGCGAGGTATTCGGCGCGTTCGGATTTGCGCATTCGCTGTCCTCTGCCCCATGCACCCGCCCCTGGCGGCGGGCAGTCTACACCCACACCGCAGCGATGACCTGGCCGTGATTTGGCGGGGGCTTTCCTATACATGTAGAATGCCGCCGGTCTGAATGCGGGAATGATCAATGCGTTCCGCCCTCGTCGCCCTGACCCTTTTTGCCAATGCGCTGATTGGCGCGCAGAGTTCTCCCCCTCCCTCTCCCGCCGCATCGCCGATTTCTGATGCGGACGAAACAGATGCCCGCTCAGGTGCAGCCGGCGAACAGACCGAAGAGTTCGCTCCCCCCTATCCCCCGGGAGAACCCGACTGGGACGACCTGTCCGGCGCCCTGCCTGGCATGGGCGGCCGAAATGACGGCTGGTATTTGGGCGTCGGGTATTCGATGTTCAGCGGCACCGGATCTTTTCAGTCCGCCGCCCGCCGCCGCAACGAGCAGGACTATCTGATCGACGAGGATTTTGAGGTCGCCATTGAGAACAGCTACAGCCTGGTTTTTGGCTATAACTTTTCCGATCACTTTGGCCTGCGGGGCTCCCTTGGCGGCGGCGCTTTTGATCAGTCCGTGTCAGCGCAGATGGCCTATCCGATTTCGGATCAGTTTGCGGTGATTTTTGATGCGGGCTTGGCGCGCTATTCCCAGAAAGAAGAGGGCCTGGCTCTGTCGGGCACCATTCCCCTCGCCGGGCTCGCACTGAACAGATATTTTGTTCGCTCGACCCTGCAGTTCGGGTTTTACACCTACCGGGAAGACGATGTCAATGCCGCAGGTTTTTCGGAATTCGTCGACCCGGCTTTGGTCAATGCGCCCTTCAACATCAAACTCGGCGCCTTTAAGGTGAGCTATCTGCATAACTTTTACAGGGATTATTAAAACGATTAAAACCGCGGTTGATGCGGGGCGGCGGTCGATGCGTCAAGAGTTTGCTCGGCGCTGTATAAGCCGGGGAGAAAATCCGACAAATAACCCATTTCCTCGATGGCGTGCGTCATCAAATCGACGGCGAATTGATCGCTGATGAGCAGTCTGCGGGCCAGCCAAGTGTTGCCGAGCAGCCCCTCAATCGAAAAGACATTGTCATTGCCCTCGCGCTTGGAGACGTGACCCATCCAGAAGACCGAGCGCATCTCGGCGCCCCACTGCGTGTCCCGGACGATGTGGCACATCGTCGTGAAATTCATCGGCTCCTCAAGGGCGCCAGCCTTGGCGCAGATGACGAAGCGACCCGGGCGCTCCTGAATGTCGGGCAGAAATTCGGACGGCTCGACGAATTGGATGCGCAGCCTGTGGACTTCCTCGCCGATGTATTCCTCGACCAGATGGCTGGCGCCGATGATCTCCCCGGGCTTTTTGTTTTCCCAGTCCATCCACAGATGCGCCGTCGGGTGCCAGCGCCGGTAGTGCTCGGTGGTCTGCATGTAGTCGGCAAACCACCACTCGACCATTTCTGATTTGACCCCCGGCATGCGGGTCAGCGCCCTGACTCGATAGACGCCGTTGGACTGGCGATGCACACCGGTTTCAAATTCGGAGTAGCCCTCGGCCAATACCCCGCTGAGGTCGCGATGGCTGGAAAAGGGGTTCCAGCCGAACAACAGGACGAGAAATATCAGCGCCGTGACGGCGGCGAGCAGCGTTCGGGGTCTGATTTGCACCTTCACCGAAAGTTTCATTTTCGAGCAATTCTCGGTTCACGAGGGCGGTTATTTTATTGGTGCAGGTGTGGGGCGGGAGATGGCTCTGGCGATGGATGGGCTCAGCGCTTCACCGAGGAAAAGTTTTCGAAGTCGCTCCAGACCTGGTTTCGAACGAATTCCCTGACCTTGGCGACCTTGGGTTTGGATTTTCCCGCTCGCCAGACTTTGACCTCAAGCCTCGCACCTGGAGCGAATGCCGACACCGGATAGCGGTAACTGCCGAAATAGGCGGCATCATCAATCGAACCTTGGGAAACCTCCTGGGCAATGCGCTCGGCGGAGAGCGGCTCGATTTTTTTGCCGCCCCGCCACAACTCCATGCGGTCGAAATTGGCTTTAAATTTAAGGCTCAGAGGCACAAAAGCCTGCCCCACAGGTCCCAGAAGCACGCCAGCGGCTATTGAGGCTGCCCACCAGCTCCCAGTTCTTTTCAGCTCGGGGATCGCCTGAAGTGTGACGACTTTGGAGTAATCCTTCGCATACTTTTGCCAGCCATAAAATTCCCCGGTGTATAGCAGAGGCGGGGCGGGGGTGTCGGGACGCCCTTTTTTGCGATTCCTTTCACTCCATTTGGCCTTGCGTCTTTCCTCCTCGACTTCCTTGTAGGCAATCACAACAGGCGTGATGAACTGCATGTCGAATTTGCCCGCCTCAACATGATAAGTTCTGGGTTTCAGCTTTTTCATCTGCGAGACATATTCGCGCAATTCTTCGGCGGGCAACTGCTCGAATTTCGGTTCTGCGTTTTGCTCGGATATTTCCGCCGCCTGATCGCCGCTCCCGCCCGCATCAACCGCTTGCCCAGCCGTCTGCCCCGTGCCGATTACAGACATGCAGAGGCAAATCGCAGCGAGCAAAAAACCTCTATGCCATGTCGCTGACATATCCGCAGAATTATTGTTCAGAGATTCCATCAATCCTATTCCTTATTCAAAATTCATCAGATAGCGCACTTCAAGTGCGGTGGCTGAGGCATCCAAAGATGCACTGTCAATATTGATGCGATTGAAGGGGTTGAGGCCGATGCCATTCTCATAAAGCCTGTTTCTAACCAGCCTTCTGATGTCCAGGGTGACGTCCCCGTACGAGTAATAACCCACCTGCAGCGTGTGATATTCAATCTCCGAATTCAGGCTCTCCCAATGGATTTCCAATCCCAGCCCGATGCGGGGGACGGTCTCGGACCAGACATTGTTTTCGCCAAAAATCGTCTCATCGTTTTCCAGATAAAAACGCGCGACGCCAATGTCAATCAGCGGTGAGACGTGCTCCCAGACCGGCAAGGTGATCTGCCCCGATATGAATAAGTCGTAGTGCCCGTCCGCCACGCCCAACTGCAGACCAAAATAATCGGAAAAGTTATAGCCGACGACCGCAGCTATCTTATTGGCATCACCCTCATCAAGAGTGATGGATGAGAAATTTACCCGCGTGCCAAAGGAGTCAGATAACGCAACTCTGGAGGAGGAATCCGTGCTTGTGGCGGCTCCACCGAATCCCACATACCAGCTGGTCTCTTCAGTGCCCGCATCCGAGCGGGCGCTTAATTTTCTTAGGTCAGAATTTTCTGAGGCGGGGGGGGTGTAAAAGAGCCCTGTGCAGCGATGAATGCACAGGAAAAGACGGCCACGGAAATCAAAATGAATCGCATGGAGGGCTTTTCCTTTCGCTTCACGGGGCGCACTATACGGAAATAAAATTCTCAGTCAAGAATCGCCTTCCATGATCATGATGCGGCTCGGTTTTTTCGCCGCCCCGCCACAACCCATGCGGCGAAAATTGGCCTTGAAAGCAAAGCGCCTCCCCAGTCCCCCGCAGCCTGAAGAAGCTCGGTCGATAAAGATTCTTCGCCGCCTTGGTGTCTCCGGTCGACTTGATTTCGGGAATGGTCTGAGCGTGACCGCCTCGGAATAATCCCCTGCATATTTGAACCGGCTGCGGATTTTTTCTCCGGCCTGCTGCCAGATGCGCGCCCGCTCACCCCATCTGGACTTGCGCCTCTCAGCTTGGCTCTCCCAGCCGAACCGCAGCCAATCCGCTCGATTTCGCACTGAATGAAAGCGCGTATGAGAGGCGATGCACAATACGCTATAAAGCACTGGCGCTGGCGAGAATTGCATGCGTCTTTACTTTCAAAAAAGGGAGGAAACCGAGATGAGCGACCTAGAAAGAGTCCGGCAGGAATTTGCAGAAATAAATGAATATCTGTGGAGAAGACTTGACGGATTGCACGGAGACGACTTACAGGCAATAAAGATGCTTGAGCTTGCAGCACGGGCGAAACTTGCAGCCGCCAAACTTGAGCAGCTCGCTGGCCAGAAACTCGGCAAGTGCTGGAACACGGACGAGCTAAACATCAAGCTCAAGGTGAAGGGCTGCAAACCTGGTGCCAAAACCAGCACCGAAACCGGCAGCGAGTGAGGCGCTAGAGGCCAAGACCACTATCAGCGTGATGAACTGCACCTCAAATTTGCCGGCATTGATGCTGCTCGATTGTCTGGGGTGCGGTCCGGCTCGGATGCGCGGGCTTCGCCTTGGCACCCTCGCCGCTTAAAAGTTGTACAGGTAGCGAAACTCCAGGGAGGTCGCCTCGACCTCCACCGCTGCACTGGTATAGTCTGAATCAACCTGGGATCTCGCCCAGTCGGTCAGGTCAAAGGTCTTGCCCTCGTAGGAGTAGTAGCCGATCTGCAGGGTGGTGTTCTTGAAGTAGATGTCCACCCCCGCTCCGAGGCGCACCGCGATGTCGGCCCAGGAATATCTTTCGTTGTTCTCGTCCACCAGCGACAGGTGGGCAAGGCCGACATCAATAAACGGTGAAACCCGATCCCAGATTGGAATGGCGATCTGCCCCGACATATGATCAACCTGGTCCTCACTCAGGGCCATCTGCATGCCCAAAAAACTGGAGAGGTTGTAGCCGACGATCACGCCCGAGGTATTGTCGATCTCAATTCCCGATGAGGAAACCTTGACGTCGCCGCGGGTTCGGGTGCTTTCATAAGACAGATCGCTGCTGAAGATGTAATACCCGGCGCCTATGTATAGACCTGAATTGTCATTGCCCACGTCTGAGCGGGCGTTGAGCTGCCCCATATCGGGATTTTCCGAGGGGCTGGGGGTGGTGAAGGAATTCTGCGCACCGATGAGCGCGCTGGCAAAGATGGCCGTGACGACAAAAATAAGACGCATGGAGGATACCGCTGATGCGCTGCGGTGCGCAGTGTACAGAAACGCTCCCGATCCAGGAGAGAGGCAGTTAGCCCTATTTCACGCCGAAGTCATAGCCCAGCCATTCGGAGCTGGGCGCGTTCAAGAAACCGCCAAAAAAGTTGCCCACTATGGAGGCGCTGTGCTGGCGCACTGCAACCACCAGGGCGTATTCATTTCTGGAGGCGAGTTTTTTCTCCGGGGTGATCCGGTAGAGCTTGTAGCCCTTCGGCGCCGGCTTGGGGTGATCTTTGACCTCAGCCAGCCTGATCGGCACGACAACTTTCTTCTTGAGTCCGGTTTTAAGAGAGTAAAATCCGGAGGCGGTGCGCATTTCCCGGTCGCCCCGTTTGAGTTTCAGCTGCACCAGGGAGACATAGTTCTCCGGCTGAATTTTTTCGGGAATGGCGATCACAAAAGAGGGGGTGGATGAGTCGACCCGAACCTTGGCGGCTTTGCCGGGAAACACCGAATAGCTGGCCTGACCGCCATAGCCCAGGGCTCGAAATCCGGTTCGATTGCCCGGAACGGTGTACAGCATTTCCTGAGACGGCTTGCCCTTGACTTCCAGCAAGACGGTCTCGGGCGAGAACACATTTTCGTCGGAAGTGGTGTTTTCCCCGGAGCCTTCGTTCTTGTCGCAGAATGCCTTGATCGCATCTTCAGACATTCCGTGCTTGGCCAGCTCCAGCACTTGGTCAACTGAACAGGCGGCCTGCAAATAGTTTGGCGCAAACAGCAGAAGACCTGAGACCGCGAGCAGCGAAAATTTATTTTTGAACATGCTGATTTCCCCCTCAATAACTGTGACGACAAAAACAGGGCGAATCAAAACGACTGCCCTGCCCAGCGGCGAGCACTATACAGAAAAACTCCCAAGCAGCGATGCCGAGGAAATGACATGCGGCATTTGGCCGGGCCAGCTCAATTCAGCGCCCGGCAGAGTTGAAGAACTCGAAATCGCTCCAGATTTGAGCGCGCACGCGCTCCTTGACCTTGGCGGTCTTGGGTTTGGATTTGCCCTGCTGCCAGACTGTCAGTTCAAGCTCCGCACCCGGGGCGAAGGCCGATACCGGGTAGCGGTAGCTGCCGAAGTGGGCCGCATCGTCCATCAAGCTATCGGAAACTTCCTGGGCGATGCGATCGGCAAATAGCGGGTCAATTTTTTTGCCATTTCGCCGCAATTCCATGCGATCAAAACTGGCCTTGAATTCGAAGCGCATAAACGCCGCTCCTAAAAGAGGCCCCAGAAAAAAACTGGCCGCTTTAGAACCCCCTGTTGTTTTCAGTTCGGGAATGGCCTGAAGCGTGACCACTTTGGAGTAATCCTTCGCATATTTCTGCCACCCGAAAAAAGCCTGCCCCGCCATATAGGGCACAGGCGGAAGCGGGCTGTCAGGACGCCCTTTTTTGCGATTCTTTTCACTCCATTTGGCCTGGCGCCGCTGTTCCTCGAGTTCCTTGTAGGCGATGACAACCGGAGTGATGAACTGCATGTCAAACTTTCCCGCTTCGACGTGGTAGCCCCGGCGCTTCAGTTTTTTCATCTGCGCAACATATTCACGCAATTCTTCGGCGGGCAATTGCTCGAATTTCGGCTGCGAATCCTGCTCGGATGAATCTGTTGCTAGTTTGGTGTTTTGATCGCTGTTATCAGCTGTTTTCTCGTCCGCCTGTCCCGTGACGATCACAGACATCAAAAAACATATCGCAGCGAGCACAAAAACCCTGCGCAGTTTCGCTGATATTTCCGCGCGACACATCACGGGCGGAATCATTTCCGGAGATTTCATAAACCCTTTCCTTGTTCTTAAAAGTTGTACAGGTAGCGCACTTCAATGGCGGTGGTTTCGATGTCCATGGACGCCTGGGTAAGGTTTGAATCAATGGCCGCCTTGCCCCAGGCCGTTGCATCAAATGTCATATCGCCATAGGTGTACCAGCCCATTTGCAGCGTTGAACTCTCAAAATAAACATCCAGTCCCAGCCCGATACGACTGACCGTGTCTGAGAAAGTAAACCCTTCATCCTCATCGGAGTAGCGAGCAAACCCTATGTCAATCAGCGGCGAGACACGATCCCAAATAGGGTAGGAAATTTGCCCTGAATAAAACTGACCAAAATCGCCGCCGGCCAGATTAACCTGCAAACTAAAGTAATCAGAAAAGTTGTAGCCGACGACCAGCCCCCGGCTATTGTCGGTAACGTTAGTCAGTTCAATGGTTAGGGAATAATCGGAAATGCGATCAGAACCCAGAGCCTTAAAAGAGGCATCAGAACTCAATAAGAAATACCCGACCCCCAAATACCAGCCGGTTTCTTCATTGCCCGCATCTGAGCGGGCGTTTAATTCTCCTGCGTCAGGATGAGGATCTGTTTGAGGGGGGGGTTAAAAGAACTTTGCGCACCAATCAATGCGCTGGAAAAAACGGCTAATGCGACAGCAATAAAACGCATGGAACAACTCATCCCTGTTGTTTTGCAGAGCGCACTATACGGAAAAATATTTTCAGATCAACAGCAGCGCACTACCGCTGCACTTCCGCATGGCGAAAGCAGTTAATCAAATGATCATTAACCAATCCGAGCGCCTGCATGTGCGCGTACATGATGACGCTGCCGCAGAATTTGAAGCCGCGTTTTTTCATGTCGGCGGAGAGTGCATCGGACTCCCTCGAGCGCGCCGGAACGTCGGCCATGCGTCGGCGGCGGTTGATTTTCGGCGACCCGCCGACAAAGCCCCAGATATATTCGTCAAAGCTGCCGAATTCCCCCTGCACCTGCAGAAATAATTTCGCATTGCTCACGGCCGAGGTGATTTTCAGGCGGTTGCGGATGATGCCCTCATCCTGCATCAGCGATTCAATTTTGCGCGGCGTGAAGCGCGCGACCTTTTCGGCGTCAAAGCCGGCAAAGGCCTTTCGATACCCTGCGCGCCTTTTCAGGATGGTCGCCCAGCTGAGCCCTGCCTGTGCCCCCTCCAGGATCAAAAACTCAAAATGCACGGCGTCGTCGTGGTTGGGAACGCCCCACTCGGTGTCGTGGTAGGCGACGTATTCGGGGAACTGCCCGAGGCACCAGGGACAGCGGCGCAGACCGTCGTCCGGGTCCGGGGAAT
The DNA here is from genome assembly GCA_001750645.1 of Gammaproteobacteria bacterium AqS3. Lineage (GTDB taxonomy): Bacteria > Pseudomonadota > Gammaproteobacteria > MEIF01 > AqS3 > AqS3. The sequence continues at coordinate 5,782 of MEIF01000033.1, read as the reverse complement.
CAACGCCGCTCATGCGGCCTGGCTGCTGCGCTCGTCCTGAAAGCGGCGCCCTGCAGCAAAGAAGAACACGACCGACACGGCCGAGAGCGCCGTCATCACCAGCAGCGTAATGGTGTAGGGCTCGTCAAAACCGGCCGAGCGCAGCTCGTCGATCATCACGCCGCCGAGCGTGGCGCCAATCCCCAGGCCGACGAGGTTGAGGGAGAGGATGTAGAACGCCACCACGGTGGCGCGCACCCGCTCCGGGGCCAGCTCCTGCACCGTTGAAAACGTCGGGCCGTAAAAGGCGCCCAGCTGGAACCAGCCCGCCGCCATGCCCATCCAGAACACCCACTCGGTCCAGCTGCCGTCGACCGGCGCCCAGCGATAGGCCAGCGACAGCGGCAGCATCAGCAGCGACAGCCAGAACAGGAACATCGTCCGCCCGCTCTGGAAAGTCCGCAGCCACCAGTCGCCCAGCATCCCGCCGACGAGGTTGCCGATGATGCCGAAGACGCAGGCGATCCAGCCGCTGTAGATGGCGATCTCGGCCCGGTCAAAGCCCCTCTCCTCGACCAGCCAGAGCTGGTCAAAGGCCGCCGCCCCCAGGATGAAGTGCATGGTCACGCCGCCGGCAATGGTCAGCGTCAGGGCCGGCGAGCCCTGCAGCGTTTCAAGCACGGTGCGGATCAGACCCTTCCTGACCGCTGCGGCCTGGGCCTCGGCGCCTGCGGACACTGCCTCGGTCGACTGAGCCGCGCCCTCTGAGTCAGCCGCAGCGGTCGCATCACCCGCCGACTTCCCCCCGGTGCGCTGCGGATCCCGCACCAGCAGCATGGCCAGCGCCATGACCACGCCAATCGCACCCAGGACGTAAAAGCAGTTGCGCCAGCCGATCGCCGGGCCGAGATAGCCGGCGATCATCAGGCTGACCCCGACGCCGAGCGGGACGCCGACGTAGTAGATCCCCGAGGCGGTGCCGAGCACCTCGCGCGGAAAGCGGTCGGCCATCAGCGACATCGAGGTCGGCGTCATGGTCGACTCGCCGACGCCGATCAGCATGCGCGCCACCAGCAGCTGGGCGAAGTTGGCCGCAGCCCCCGAGGCCGCAGTCAGCACACTCCACAGCCCGACGCCCAGGGCGATCAGGCGCGGGCGGTGCCAGCGGTCGGCCAGCGCCCCGGCGAACAGCCCCATGACCGAGTAGAAGACGATGAAGGCAAAGCCGGTCAGCAGGCCGAACTGGGTGTCGGTCAGCCCGAGGTCGGGCTTGATGAAGTTGGCAAAGCTGGCGAGCAGCTGGCGGTCGACGAAGTTGAGCACGTTGAGCAGCATCAGAAAGCCGACCAAAAAATAACTGCCGGTGGCGATTTTCTGGCGCGCCTGGGGCTGCTGCTGCTGCACCTGCGGCTGCTCCGCCTGCGCCCCCTCCGGCTGGGGCGGGTCGGCCTCAGCCCTCATCGTCGAGCCCCATGGTTTCGACGTAGCGCGTGCGCAGGCCGCGCATGCCCGACAGCCAGCGATCGTAGTTGCCGGCCTTGCGCTGGATGTACTCCTGCACGACCGGGTGCGGCAGGATGAGAAAGCGCTCGTCGTCAAGCCCCTGGATGACCGCCTCGGCGACTTCCTCGGGTTCCATCATGCCGTCGACGCCGGCGACGCCGCCGCCGGGGGTGCCCGCCGTCATATTGGTGCGCACCGCCTGCGGGCACAGCACCGAGACCTTCAGCCCCCGCTCGCCATAGGTGATCGACAGGTACTCGGCGAGGGCGACTGCGGCGTGCTTGCTGACGGCATAGCCGACCGACCCGATCTGCGACAGCAGTCCGGCCGCCGAGGCGGTGTTGAGCAGGTAGCCGCCGCCCCGTTCAATCATCTTGGGAACCAGCGCGCGCGCCGCGTAGACGTGCGCCATCAGATTGATGTCGAGGATGCGCTCCCAGTCCTCGTCGGTGGTGCGCACCACGCCGCCCCTCGTGCTGATGCCGGCGTTCGAGCAGAACAGGTCAATCGGCCCGACTTCGCTCTCAATGCGCTCGATCGCCGCCTCCAGAGCCGACCCATCGCTGACATCGAGATCAATGCCGAGCGTCTGAAGCTGGGGGTGTTCGCCGGCCAGCTCGGCGGCCTTGTCGGGACTGCCGGACAGGTCCGCAAGCGCCACGGCGCGCGCTCCCTCCCGGGCAAAACGCCGGCACAGCGCCCAGCCGATTCCGCCCCCCGCACCGGTGACCACGGCCACCCGATCCTTGATTTTCATGGCAACACTCCCTTCCCGAGCCGTGCGAGTTTAGCACCGCACCGACCTCCCCGCCCGTCCGGTGCGGCGGGTAAAATGCGCACCCGGCACGCCAGTGCATAACCTTAATTATTCATCCTTCGCCGAGGTGGTGAAATTGGTAGACACAGGAGACTCAAAATCTCCCGCCCGTAAGGGTGTGCGGGTTCGAGTCCCGCCCTCGGTACCAAAAATACGGGTTTTCTAATTTCATGGCTCTTTTTTCCCGGCATCCTTTTTCTGTGCTACTGCGCTACGTGCTGAGCATCAGCCAGACGCAAAACCTTGACCCGATCGCCGAGGCTGCGGCCGATCCCAACACCGAAGTCGTCTACGCCCTTTCCGACGCCCGCCAGAGGAGCATCGCCGCGCTGGATCAGCTGGCCAGAGACAAGGATCTGCCCCTGCCCTACTCCCCGCTGAAGTATGAGGGCGGCCAGGCCGAGCGCCTGCTGCGCTGGGGCGACGCCTCCTGGAGCGAGTGCATCGCCCAGCTGACCCAGGCGGCCGAGAACAACGAAAAGCGCCTGCTGATCGCCCCGGTGCAGGTGCTCTGGGGCGATCTGCTGCCGCAGGGCGCCGCCGGCGTGCGCAGCTTTTGGTCGCGCCTGCAGCACACGCTGGGCAGCCGCAGCAACGTGCAGATCGAGATCAGCGAGGCGGTTGAGGTCAGGCCCGGCGAGAACACCCTCTCGCTGGCGTCGCGCATCGAGGAGCAGATCCGCACGCTCGAGGAGGGGCGGCTCGGCCCGCTGCCGCCGGCGCCGGGACAGATGGTGACCGAGCTGCTCGAGTCCCCCGCCGTCAGCGCCATCATCAATGCCGAGGGCAAGGGCGAGAAGACCCTCAAGCGCCTGCGCACCCAGGCGCAGCGCTACGCCAAGGGCATGGTCGCCGACATGCGCCACTCCACGCTGCACCTGATCAGCAACATCGTCGGGAGGTTCATGCACCGGATCTACGAGAGCATGGAGGGGTTCAATTTCGACTCGCTCAAGCAGATATCGGGGCGCAGCCGGGTGATCTACGCCCCCAGCCACCGCAGCCACATGGACTACCTGCTGCTGGGCTACAACCTGATCCAGAACCACTACCCCTCGCCGCACATCATGGCCGGCGACAACCTCAACATGCCCATCGTCGGCGGCATTCTGAGGCGGGGCGGGGCGGTGTTCATGCGCCGCAGCTTTGCCGGCAACCGCCTCTACCTGACCATCTTTGAGACCTACATCAGCCGGCTGCTGCGGGGCGGCTTTCCGCTTGAGTACTTCGTCGAGGGCGGGCGCAGCCGCACCGGCCGGCTGCTGCGCCCGAAACTGGGGCTGCTGCGCTCGACGCTCGACTTCAGCCACACCAACCCGGACGAGGAGGTGACGATCGTTCCGGTCAACATCGTCTACGACCGCCTGTTCGAGCTGAGCTCCTACCAGCAGGAGCTCACCGGTCTGCGCAAGCGCCAAGAGTCGATCGCCGATGTCATCCGCACGCTGCGCAACATCCGGCAGAACCACGGGCGCGCCTACGTCATCATCGGCGACGCCATCCCGGTGCGCGACTACCTCCCCAAAGAGTGGGATCACCACACCTCAAAGGCCGCCGCCCAGTCACTCGGCAGCCAGATCATGAAGAACATCAACGCCGTTGCGGTGGCCACCCCGGTCGCCCTGCTGGCCTCGGTGCTGCTGGGCAGCCCGCGTCTGATCGTCGATCCCGAGACCATGCACGAACAGCTGGAGTTTCTGCTGGCCTACATCACCGAGAGCTCCGACATCCACGTGGTCGAGAAAGATCCGGAGCGCATCGTCGAGTGCGGCGTCTCCTGCGGAATCATCGAGCTGACCCAGGAGGGCTACATCACCGTCCCGCCGGCGCAGGCACCGATGCTGGCCTACTACCGCAACAATCTGGGGCATCTGTGCGCCGTCGCCGGAGCCATTGCCATGGTCGTCGGCCAGTCCGCCAAGCGCAGCCAGGTCACCAGCGCCCTGAAGCTGTTCTACCCCTACCTGCACGCCGAGTACACCATGACCAGCGAGCTGAAGGACGGGGCGAAAATCGTCAAAGAGCAAATCGAGCTCATGCAGCGCATCGGTCTGCTGAACATCAACGGCGATGTCATCGAGCACGCACCCGGCGCCACGCTGCTGTCGCGCGCCGACCTGCTGACGCGCTCGGCCTCGCCGGTGCTCGAGCGGCTCTACATTCTGACTGCGGTCCTGATGCAGGATCCGCAGCCGGCCCGGCGTCTGGCGAAGACGGCCGGCAATATCGCCCAGCGAGTCAACCGCCTGATCAACGTTCACTCGCCCGAGTACTACGAAACCTCCGTGTTCCACGGCATGATCCAGGACGGCATCCACCACGGCGCCTTTCGCCACGAGGGCGAGCTGGAACTGCGCCCCGGCGAGCACTCCAAAAAGCTGTTCAAGATTCTGCACGAAATGCTGCCCATTGAGTTCACCCGCTGCGTCAGCCGTCTGATCACGCGCGACCTGGAAGCCAAGGCCGAGGAAGAGAAAACACAAAAGCAGGAGGAGGAAAAAGCCTCTTAAGCGTTTTCTCCGCACTCCGCGGGCGGTGCGGTCAGCCCAGTGCCGCCGGCAAAACGACCGCAGGTGCGGGGTTTTCGCGGACAGACAAGACGACCTGCGGCAGGGCGCCAACCCAATTTCCGGATTTATATATACTCGCCCGCTTCAACGGGGAATACAGCTCCCCGCCCTTCCTAAGATATGAGGAGATCATCACCATGAAAAAGCAGAACACCCCCGGCACACAGGATGCGGATACACCCACTCCCACGCCACAGGATCTACGCATAAGCGAGTTCATAGAGGCCTGCAAGCAGCAAGGCCGAGCACAGGATCTGCGAATAACCGAATTCATAGAGGCCTGCAAGGAGCAGAACCGAATACAGGATCTGCGAATAACCGAATTCATAGAGGCCAACAAGAATCAGTTCGCATCATTACAGGTCGCCATAGAGGAAAACAAAAAAGCCTTGGATGAAAACAAAGAAGCCTTGGATGAAAACAAAGAAGCCTTGGTTGCACACGACCGACAGTGCATCGTGGATAAGACAACGATGAATGCGCGGATTGATCATTTGGAAGCGCAGATTAAAGCTGTGAAATGGCAGCTTTGGGCCGTTATTGCTCCCATCTACGGAGGCATAGTCATCTATGCAATCCGGGCTCTATTCTCGTAAAACCCGCAAACCCCGCCAGACGGCAACCCGCCGCCGGATCATCCGGCGGCGGGCAAAGCCCGGCAGGCCGAGCTGATTGAGCGGATTGAACTCATCCCATGGAACCGACTCTGCAGAAAACCTGAATGTTTCAATTTAGACTAAATTGAACGAAAAAGGGCTAATTTAATTGAAATTAGACTGTTTTAATCGTCGGTTGCAGATCAGTAGCGCTTCTGGAGTTCGACGGCGAGGCGGGAGCGGGTTTCGCCGGGGCGGGCGATGTGGCGCTCGCTGAAGAGACTCAGCTGCAGGGCGTCGCTGTTCGAGAACCGCAC
>MEIF01000032.1 GCA_001750645.1 Gammaproteobacteria bacterium AqS3 | reverse complement strand
CTTCACCAGCGGCGAGCACGGCTCCATCCGCCAGCTCGCCGGGGTTCGGTTCTCAAACAGCGACGCCCTCGAGTTCAGTCTCTTCAGCGAGCGCCACATCGCCCGCCTCGGCCAAGCCCGCTCCCGCCTCGCCGTCGAGCTTCAGAAACGCTACTAAATTCTCGGGCTGCGGGTGCAGCAGCGCGCCGGGAGTGCGAACATCAACGGGTCGTTTGGTTCAGTCCGGCAGCTGCGATCGGCGGCATTGCAGCGACGACACCCAGGGCAGAGGCCGCCCCCGACTGGGTTGGGGTAAACTCATGGCAGTCCGATTTGAGCACTTAACCATGTTCCGGTCGAATCCCAGCAGCCGCACTATCACCGCAACTGTCATCCTTGCGATCTGTCTGCACCCATTGGCCTCGGTGCAGCCGGGCGAACCCGATGTCCAAGTGAACGCCAGCGGCATCTGGCTCGAAGTAGGGCGACAAGGCGAGCGGTTGGAAATGTTGGAATCAGACATGCGCGAACTCAGCAGGGACTTCACTCTGAACGCCGCCGCCGACCGTCAGGCGATTAGCCGTTATGCAGAGGAAAACAGGCGCAAAATGGATGATGTAATGGACAAAATTAACGCCCGATTTGACGCACAGCACAATTGGTTTCTGGGCATATTTATCGCGCTGCCCCTGCTGCTGCTGGGGACGCTGGCCGGCTGGGTTGCCACGCTGATCAAGAAGTAAGCCCCAGCGATGACCCCTCGCGGCCGGCCTGATTTTTAGCTTTCTGAATAACTTGGGCGAGGTTCATTAATGACCGCCCCCTCAGGGCTGATTCACTGCGGACATCCCTGCGGGCAGAGAGCAGGCCTGCCACCCCAAAAAATCGCCCCGGCGGTCGGGTTCTATTGCTCTATAATCCGTCCGCTCAGGAGGGGCGTGGGACACGGGTAAGGTGTCAGACGATTCAAGACCAGTCAACCTGAGCCTTTGGCGCTTTCACTTTCCCATCACTGCGGTGGTGTCCATCCTGCATCGCATCAGCGGCCTCGCCCTGTTCGGCCTGCTGCTTCCCATGATCTATCTCGTGCATCTCGGCTCCCAGTCCGAGAGCGGCTTTGAGCGCATGCTCGGCTATGCGGACATGCCCCTCGCGCGGCTGGGCTTGGCGGTGTTTCTGTCCTCGCTGGTCTACCACGCCCTCGCCGGGCTGCGCCACCTGGTGATGGATCTGGGCTTCTGGGAGCACCTCGACTCGGGGCGGCGCAGCGCCTGGGCGGTCGTGATCGTCGCGGTCGCCGCCGCAGGGTTCTTCTTCGGCCGGCTGCTGCTGTAATGCTTCGCAGCGGAACGTTCTGGTGGTTGGTGCAGCGCGTCACATCGGTTCTTCTGCTGATCGTATTCGGATACACGGGAGTCTGGTGGCTGGGGCTTGACGGCGGCCTGACCTACGCCGAGTTCAGCGGCTTTCTGCAGCGCCCCCTGACGCGCATCCTCGGCCTGACGACCGGCCTGGCCATCCTGCTGCACAGCATCTACGGAATCTGGAACATCGTCGGCGACTACATGAATGCGCACACGGCGGGGCCGGTGCTCGCAAAATTTCGTCCGCTGGCGATGGGGCTGGGCGCGCTGCTGTGCCTGACCTACCTGCTGTGGATGTCCTGGCTGTTCTGGCCGGTTTAGGGGTTGAGGGGGAAGCGTGTCAGTAAAAACCGAAGACTTTGACGCACTCATCATCGGCGGCGGCGGCGCCGGGCTGCGCGCGGCGCTGCAGCTGGCGCAGTCCGGCCTGAATACGGCGGTGGTCTCGAAGGTGTTTCCGACCCGCTCGCACACGGTCTCCGCCCAGGGCGGCATCACCTGTGCGATCCAGAGCGACGACCCCGATGACCGCTGGCAGTGGCACATGTACGACACCGTCAAGGGCTCGGACTACATCGGCGACCAGGAGGCCATCGAGTACATGTGCCGCGAGGGTCCGAAGGCGGTCTACGAGCTGGAGCACATCGGCCTGCCGTTTTCGAGAAATCCCGACGGGCGCATCTACCAGCGCCCCTTCGGCGGGCAGTCGCGCGACTTCGGCCGCGGCGGCCAGGCGGCGCGCACCTGTGCTGCCGCCGACCGCACCGGGCACGCGCTGCTGCACACGCTCTACCAGGCCAACCTCAAGGCCGGCGCCCGCTTTCTCAACGAGTGGTTTGCCGTCGACCTGATCGTCTCGGGCGCCAGCGGGGCGGTCTGCGGCGTGGTCGCCATTGACATTGCCACGGGAGACGTCACCGCCCTGCGCTCGCGCGTCACCGTGCTGGCCACCGGCGGCGCCGGCCGCATCTACCAGTCGACCACCAATGCCCACATCAACACGGGCGACGGCATGGGGATGGCGCTGCGCGCCGGATACCCCGCCCAGGACATGGAGATGTGGCAGTTTCACCCGACCGGCATCCACGGCGCCGGCGTGCTGGTGACCGAGGGCTGCCGCGGCGAGGGCGGCTACCTGATCAACCGCGACGGCGAGCGCTTCATGGAGCGCTACGCCCCCAATGCCCTCGACCTCGCCAGCCGCGACGTGGTGGCGCGCTCGATGGTGCTCGAGATGCTCGACGGGCGCGGCTGCGGCGAGAATTCCGACCACGTCATGCTGAAGCTGGATCACCTCGGCGAGGACGTCCTCAATGCCAGGCTGCCGGGGATATGCGAGCTGTCCAAGACCTTCGCCCACGTCGATCCGGCGCGCGCCCCCATCCCGGTGGTTCCGACCTGCCACTACATGATGGGCGGCATACCGACCAACATCCACGGCCAGGCGCTGCAGGTCGACGACGAGAAGGGCGACAGCGTCATCGACGGCCTCTACGCCGCCGGCGAGGTCGCCTGCGTGTCGGTGCACGGCGCCAACCGGCTCGGCGGCAACTCGCTGCTCGACCTGATCGTCTTCGGTCGTGCCGCAGGCCTGCACATCGAGGAGCACAACCGCAGCGGCGATCTGCCCGAGGCCAATTTCAGCGAGGAGGACCTGGCGCCGGCGCTGGAGCGCCTCGGCCGCCTTGAAAGGCAGACCGGAGAGTCGGTCTCGCAGGTGCGCGAGGAGCTGCAGCGCATCATGCAGAACCACTTCGGGGTGTTCCGCGAGGGCGATTTCATGCGCGAGGGCATTGCCAAGCTGGACACCCTGCGCGGTGCGCTCGACAACCTGGCGGTCAGCGACACCAGCAAGGTCTTCAACACCGCCCGCATCGAGGCCATCGAGCTGCAGAACCTGTTTGAGGTCGCCTACGCCACGGCGATCTCGGCCGAGCGGCGCGAGGAGAGCAGGGGCGCCCACGCCCGCAACGACTTCACCGAGCGCGACGACGAGAACTGGCTGGCGCACTCGGTCTACCACCCTGAGACCCGAACGCTGGGGCGCCGCTCGGTAAACTTTGACCTGAATCACATCGAGTCGGATGAGCGCGAGTGGTTCGAGCCCCAGCAGCGCACCTATTGAACATGAGGATTTTGCCGTGCTGAAAGTCAGCGTCTACCGATACAACCCCGAGACCGATGAGCGTCCCTACATGCAGGACTACGAGCTGGAGATCCCCGGCGGGCGCGACGTCATGGTGCTGGATGCGATGCACCTGCTCAAGGAGCAGGATCAGACCCTCAGCTTCCGCCGCTCCTGCCGGGAGGGGGTCTGCGGCTCCGACGGGGTCAACATGAACGGGCGCAACGGCCTGGCCTGCATCGTCCCGCTGTCCGAGGTCGTGCGCGGCAACCGGCTCAGCCTGCGCCCGCTGCCCGGGCTGCCGGTGGTGCGCGATCTCGTCGTCGACATGGAGCAGTTCTACAGCCAGTACGAGAAGATCAGACCCTATCTGATCCACGATGCCCCGCCGCCGCCCGAGCGCGAGCGGCTACAGAGCCCCGAGGACCGCGACAAGCTGGACGGGCTCTACGAGTGCATCCTGTGCGCCTGCTGCTCGACCAGCTGCCCGTCGTTCTGGTGGAACCCCGACAAGTTCCTCGGCCCGGCGGCGCTGCTGCAGGCGTGGCGCTTCATCGCCGACAGCCGCGACACCGCCACCTCGGAGCGCCTCGCCCAGCTCGACGACCTCTACAGCCTCTACCGCTGCCACGGGATCATGAACTGCGTGGCGGCCTGCCCGAAGGGGCTCAACCCGACCAAGGCCATTGGTCAGATCCGAAACAAATTGATAGCGAGCGGTTAAAGATGTCCGATAAAACCAGTCAATCCCTAGAACAGCACCGCGCCCAGTCGCACATCCAGGGCGGCAGTGCGGCCTGGCTCGAGGCGGTATACGCCCAGTACCTGGAGGATCCCGAGAGCGTCGACCCGCAGTGGCGCGCGCACTTTGACGCCCTGCCGAGGGCCAACGGCGCCGTCGAGCGCAGCCACGAGGGGATTTTGGAGCGCCTGCGCCAGCAGGGGCGCTCGGACCGGCGCGCCGGCGCTGCCGCCGCAGTCGCCTCGGACGATGAATCGCTGCGCTTCCGGCTGAATGCGCTGGCGGTGTCCTATCGCCGCCACGGGCACCTGGCGGCCAGGACCAACCCGCTCAACTGGACGCACTCGCCGCCGGACTGGGTCGACAGCGCGCTCTCCCTGGAGCGCCACGAGATCACGCCGCAGGAGCTCAAGCGCGCGCCCTCGCTGCGCGGCCAGGGCAGCATGGCCGACGACGTCGAGCGGCTGAAGAGCTGGTATTGCGGCTCCATAGGCTGGGAGTACTCCCACATCAACGAGCGCGAGCAGCGCCTCTGGTTCCGCGAGCGCATCGAGTCCGAGCACGCCTCGCCCGATGCGGCGGTGCGCCAGCGCACGCTGGATCGCCTGATCGCCGCCGACGGGCTGGAGCGCTATCTGGCGGTGCGCTACTCGGGCGCCAAGCGCTTCGGCCTGGAGGGGGGCGAATCGCTGATCCCGCTGGCCGACGCCCTCCTGCACCACTCCGGCGCCCACGGCTGCCGCGAGATGGTCCTCGGCATGGCGCACCGGGGGCGGCTCAACGTGCTGGTCAACCTGATGGGCAAGCAGGTGCGCGAGCTCTGCGATGAATTCGAAGGGGCAGGGCCGATCAGCGACGAGATGAGCGGCGATGTCAAGTACCACATGGGCTTTTCGAGCAGCGTCCAGACCGGCGGCGGCACCATTCAGCTGGCGCTGGCCTTCAACCCCTCGCACCTGGCCATCGTCGGCTCGGTGGTGATGGGGTCGGTGCGGGCGCGCCAGGATCACCGCAGCTACTCCGAGGCGCGCCAGGCGGTGATGCCGGTGCTGATCCACGGCGACGCCGCCTTCAGCGGCCAGGGCGTGATCATGGAGAGCCTGCAGATGTCGCGCACGCGCGGCTACGGGGTCGGCGGGACGATCCACGTCCTGGTCAACAACCAGATCGGCTTCACCACCAGCCACCCCAACGACGCCCGCTCGACCTACTACGCCAGCGACGTCGCCAAGATGATCGGAGCGCCGGTGATCCACGTCAACGGCGAGCAGCCCGACGCCGTGGTGCGCGCCGCCAAGATCGCCGTCGAGTATCGCCAGAAGTTCGGCAGCGATGTGGTCATCGACATGATCTGCTACCGCAAGGGCGGCCACAACGAGGTCGACGAGCCGGCGCTGACGCAGCCAATGATGTATCGCGAGATCGGCGAGAAGTCGCCGGTGGTCGAGCTCTACGCCGAGCAGCTGGTCAAGTCGGGCGAGATCGCCGAGGGCGAGCTGCAGGAGCGGCAGTCGCAGTTCCGCCGGGATCTCGAGGCCGGCGGCTGCGTCGCCCCCGACATCATCCCGGCCAACCACCGGCAGTTCGAGTGGGCCGATCACCTCGATGCCCCCATGGATGAGCGCATCGACACGAGCTTTGACCGGGAGCGCCTGGTGCAGCTGGCGCAGACCTGCAACACCCCCAAGCCCGACATGAAGCTGCACCGCCAGACCGAGGCGCTGCTGTCCGACCGCCTCAAGATGGCGGCCGGCGAGCTGCCGGCCAACTGGGGGTTTGCCGAGGTCATGGCCTATGCGACCATCCTCGACCAGGGCTACTCGCTGCGCATCACCGGCCAGGACGTGCGCCGCGGCACCTTTGCGCACCGCCAGGTGGTGGTGCGCGACCAGGAGGCCGACGACGCCGACATCCCGCTGCGGCACTGCGCCAGCTATGAGAACCAGTTTGAGATCTACGACTCGCTGCTCTCCGAGGAGGCGGTGCTGGCGTTTGAATACGGCTACTCGGCGACCGTGCCCAAGTCGCTGGTGATCTGGGAGGCGCAGTTCGGCGACTTTGCCAACGGCGCCCAGGTGGTGATCGACCAGTTCATCACCAGCGGGCGCAACAAGTGGGGGCGCCACTCGGGGCTGGTGCTGCTGCTGCCGCACGGCTATGAGGGACAGGGGCCGGAGCACTCCTCGGCGCGCCTGGAGCGCTACCTGCAGCTCTGCGCCGAGTACAACATCGAGGTCTGCGTCCCCAGCACGTCGGCGCAGATATTCCACCTGATGCGCAGGCAGATCCTCAGGAAGCGGCGCACTCCGCTGGTGGTGCTCTCGCCCAAGAGCCTGCTCAGGGCGCAGCACTCCTCGTCGGATCTCGAGCAGCTGTATAACGGGTCGTTTCAGAATGTGCTGATCGACGGGGTCGAGGATCCCGAGCGCATCGAGCGGCTGGTGCTGTGCACCGGCAAGGTCTACTACGACCTCGAGGCCGAGCGCAGGAAGAGGGGGCTCGACAACGTCAACCTGATCCGGGTCGAGCGGCTCTATCCCTTCCCCTTCCGGCCGCTGATGCGCCATCTGGGCACCATGCCCAATGTCAATGACGTGGTCTGGTGCCAGGAGGAGCCGCGCAACCAGGGGGTCTGGCAGAACATCGGCTTTCGCATTCACAAGGCGCTGGAGAAGCACCTCAAGCTGCGCTATTCCGGCCGGCTCGACTCGGCCTCGACTGCGGTGGGCTATGCCGCCCAGCACGCCAAGGAGCAGCACGCCCTGGTGCTGGACGCGCTCCTGGGAACCAAGGCGGCAGCCGCTGAACTTAGAAGAGAACAGGAGGAAGCAGCGTGAAGGAACAGATAGTCAAGGCCCCGCAATTTCCGGAGTCGGTGCCCAGCGGGGTGCTCCTGAAGTGGCTCAAGACCGATGGCGAGGCCATCACCGCAGATGAGGTCATCGCCGAAATCGAGACCGACAAGGTGGTCATCGAGGTCTACGCCCCCTTCAGCGGCTCGGTCGTGCGGCTGATGTGCCAGGAGGGCGACGAGGTCATCAGCGGGCAGGATCTGGCCGTCGTCGGCGAGGGCGCCGGTGCCGCCCCGGCGCCGCAGGGCGGGGACGCATCCGAAACCGCATCCGAAACCGCAGCGGCAGCCCGGCCCGCTGCTGCCGAGGCTCCCGCCGCCGGCGGCGGCGGTGACGATCTTGAGGCCGAGCGCGAGCGCCGCCTGGCCGAGGCCGGCCCCGCCGTGCGCAAGCTGATCGCCGAGAGCGGCCTCGACATCGCCCAGATCGGCGGCAGCGGACGGGGCGGGCGCGTGACCCGCAAGGACGTCCTGGATTTTCAGAAGGGTCAGGGCTCGGCGCCCGCCGCCGCCCCAGCACCGGCACCGTCCCCAGCACCGGCAGCCCCGCCGGCGCCCAGCCCCGACGGGCGCGACGTTCAGCGGGAGCCGATGACGCGCCTGCGCCGGACGATCGCCGAGCGGCTCAGCACGGTCGGCAACCACACGGCGATGCTGACCACCTTCAACGAGGTCGACCTGAGCCAGATCAAGGCGCTGCGCGACAGCGAGAAGCAGAACTTTCTCGACCGCCACGGCGTGCGCCTCGGGTTCATGTCGTTCTTCGTGCGCGCCTCCATCATCGCCCTGCGCGAATACCCCCTGGTCAACGCCTCGATCGAGGGCGATGACATCGTCTACCACGGCTACCAGGATGTCGGCATTGCGGTCTCCTCGCAGAGAGGGCTGGTCGTCCCCGTGCTGCGCGACGCCCAGCAGCTGACGCTGGCCGGCATCGAGCGCGCCATCAACGACTTCGGCGAGCGCGCCCAGGCCGGCAAGCTGTCGCTCGACGAGCTGCAGGGCGGGACGTTCACGATCTCCAACGGCGGGGTGTTCGGCTCGATGCTCTCGACCCCCATCCTCAACCCGCCGCAGACGGCGGTGCTGGGCATGCACAACATCGTCGACAGGCCCGTGGTGCGGGACGGCGAGATCGTCATCCGCCCGATGATGTACCTGGCGCTGACCTACGACCACCGGCTGCTCGACGGCCGCGACGCCGTGCTATTCCTGGTGCGCATTCGGGACCTGCTGGAAACCCCGATGCGGCTGATGCTGCTGGACTGAGAAACGAAATGAGCGAAAAGAACTATCAAGTCATGGTGATCGGCGGCGGGCCGGCCGGCTACGTCGCCGCCATCCGCGCCGCCCAGCTGGGCTTTGACACGGCCTGCGTCGAGGCCCGCCCGGTGCTGGGGGGCACCTGCCTCAACGAGGGCTGCATCCCCTCCAAGGCGCTGCTCGACTCCTCGGAGCGCTACGCAGAGCTGGCGCAGCTGGCCGAGCACGGCATCGCCGCGCGCCCGGGCCGGCTCGACATCCCCCAGATGATGGCGCGCAAGCAGACGGTCGTCGACGGCCTGGTCGGCGGGGTCGCCGGGCTGCTCAAGGGCAATGGCGTCGAATCGATCAGCGCCCGCGCCGAGGTGCTCTCGGGGCGCCGGGTGCGCTGCACCGACGAGGCCGGAAGCACCACCGAATACGAGCCCGACGCCCTGATCATCGCGGTCGGCTCGGTGCCGATCGACATCCCCCCGGCCCCGCAGGACGGCGAGCTCATCGTCGATTCCACCGGCGCCCTGAGCTTTGAGGAGGTGCCTAAGAAGCTGGCCGTCATCGGCGCCGGCGTCATCGGCCTCGAGCTCGGCAGCGTCTGGTCGAGGCTCGGCAGCGAGGTGGTTCTGCTGGAGGCGCTCGACGACTTTCTGCCCGCGGCCGACCGTCCCATTGCCAGGCTGGCCGAGCGCATCTTTCGCGGCCAGGGGCTGGACATCCGCCTCGGCTGCCGCGTGACCGCAACCCAGGCCGGCAAGACCGGCGTGCGGGTCAGCTATCAGCAGGGCGACGCCGAGGAGTCGATTCGCGTCAACCGCGTCGTGGTCGCCGTGGGGCGGCGCCCGGCGACCGACGGGCTGCTGGGGGAGGGCTGCGAGCTCGCCCTCGACGAGCGGGGCGCCATTGTGGTTGACGAGCACTGCGCCACCCCGGTGCCCGGGGTGTATGCCGTCGGCGACGCCGTTCGGGGGCCGATGCTGGCGCACAAGGGCATGGAGGAGGGGGTCATGGTCGCCGAGCGCCTCGCCGGTGAGCTCACCGAGCTGAACTACGACCTCGTGCCCTCGGTGATCTACACCCACCCGGAGATCGCCTGGGTCGGCGCCACCGAGGTCGATCTGAAGGCGCGCGGCGTCCAGGTCAGCAGCGGGCAGTTCCCCTTTGCCGCCAGCGGTCGCGCCCTGGCCTCGGGCGATTCCCAGGGGCAGGTTCGCGTGCTTCTGGGGGCGGATGACGACCGCCTGCTCGGCGCCCACGTCATCGGGCCGGGGGCTGCCGAGCTGGTTCAGCAGGCCGCCATCGCCATGGAATTCGGCGCCTGCGGCGAGGATCTGGCCTCGATGATGTTTTCCCATCCGACGGTTTCCGAGGCGCTGCACGAGGGCACACTCGCGGCCCACGGCAGGGCGCTGCACGTCCTCAATCGCGCGAGTTCAGGGGGGCGCAAATGAATCTGCACGAATACCAGTCCAAACAGCTGCTGCACGAGGCCGGGGTTCCGGCTGCCGAGGGCGTCGTGGTGCGCAGCGTCGGGGAGGTTGCCGGGGCGCTGGAGAAGATCGGCGGCGACAAATGGGTCGTCAAGGTGCAGGTGCACGCCGGCGGCCGCGGCAAGGCGGGCGGCGTCAAGCTGGTGGACAGCGCCGCCGAGGCCGAGGAGTTTGCGCGCCGCTGGCTCGGTCAGAAGATGACGACCTACCAGTCCGGCGGCGACGGCCTGCCCGTCAATGCGGTGCTGATCGAGCCCTGCACCGACATCGAGCGCGAGCTCTACCTGGCCGCCATTCTCGACCGCGACACCCGCCGCATCGTCATCATGGCCTCGGCCGAGGGCGGGGTCGAGATCGAGGCGGTGGCGGCGCGGGATCCCGAGGCCATCAAGCGCAGCGCCGTCGACCTCATCGCCGGCCCCATGCCCTGGCAGGGCCGCGAGCTGGCGCACCAGCTGGGGCTGAGCCCCGCCCAGGGCAGGCAGATGGGCGACATCGTCGTGCGCCTCGTGAATCTAATGCTGCGGCGGGACCTCACCCTGATCGAGATCAACCCGCTGGTCGTGACCGGTGCGGGCGACCTGTTCTGCCTCGACGCCAAGTTCAACGTCGACGAGGGGGCGCTGCACCGCCAGGCCGGACTGGTCGACATGCGCGACAAGACCCAGGAGGACGAGCGCGAGATGCACGCCGCCGAGTGGAGCCTCAACTACGTCGCCCTCGACGGCAGCATCGGCTGCATGGTCAACGGCGCCGGGCTGGCGATGGCGACGATGGACATGATCCAGATCAACGGCGGCGCCCCCGCCAACTTCCTCGACGTCGGCGGCGGCACCACCAGCGAGCGCGTCACCGAGGCCTTCAAGATCATCCTCTCGGACCAGGCCGTGCGCGTCATCCTGATCAACATCTTCGGCGGGATCGTGCGCTGCGACCTGATCGCCGAGGGCGTGCTGAAGGCGATAGCCGATGTCGGGGTCGGCCTGCCCGTGGTGGTGCGCCTGCAGGGGAATCGCCATCAGCAGGGGCTGAAGATGATTGCCGACGGCGCCCCGTCGAGCGCCGAGATTTACACCGAAGTGGACTTGCAGCGGGCCGCTGAACGCTGCGTCGAACTGGCTGGAGAGAAACGCACATGAGCATATTGGTCAACGAAGACACGCGCGTTCTGGTGCAGGGCTTCACCGGCAGCCAGGCCAGCCTGCACGCCGAGCAGTGCATTGCCTACGGCACGCAGATTCTCGGCGGGGTGACCCCGGGCAAGGGCGGCACCGAGCACCTCGGCCTGCCGGTGTTTGACACGGTCGCCGAGGGCGTGCGCACCACCGGTGCAGACGCCAGCCTGATGTTCGTGCCGGCGCCGTTCTGCAAGGACTCCATCCTCGAGGCGGCGCACTCCGGCATTTCCCTGATCGTCTGCATCACCGAGGGCATTCCCGTGCTGGACATGCTCGAGGTCAAGCACGTCTGCGACTCGCTCGGCGTCCGCCTGATCGGTCCCAACTGCCCCGGGGTGATCACGCCGGGCGCCTGCAAGCTCGGGATCATGGCCGGCGAGATCCACATCCCCGGCAGGGTGGGCATCGTCTCCCGCTCGGGGACGCTGACCTACGAGGCCGTCCAGCAGATCACGCAGTGGGGCTTTGGCCAGAGCACCAGCGTCGGCATCGGCGGGGATCCGATAGGCGGCAGCAGCTTCATCGACATCCTCGAGATGTTCGAGGCCGACGAGCAGACCGAGGCGCTCGTGCTGATCGGCGAGATCGGCGGCACCGCCGAGGAGCAGGCCGCCGAGTTCATCCAGTCCGAGATGAGCAAGCCGGTGGTCGGCTACATCGCCGGCGCCACCGCCCCGCCGGGCAAGCGCATGGGGCACGCCGGGGCGATCATCTCGGGCGGCGCCGGCACCGCCGAGGAAAAATTTGCCGCCCTGGAGCGCTGCGGCGTGCTGCCGGTCAAGAATCTGGCGCACATCGGCGAGGCGGTCAGCGAGGCCACGGGATGGGCGCGCACTCCGGTTGAAGCCCCATAAACGGCTCGCGCGGATGTGGCGGAATGGGTAGACGCGCCAGATTTAGGTTCTGGTGCCCTTCGGGGCGTGGGGGTTCAAGTCCCTCCATCCGCACCAGAAAAATTGCGCAGTTGGAGCGGCTGGCGGCTGTGCTAAGATTTTCGCCGCCGCGCATTAGGGGGGCATGAATATGCGGGAAGAGATGACGAAGAGCGCAGCGCCGGGGGGTGGTTCGGACCACCCGGTTTGGCACGGGCGCTGGACACTCCTGATGGCCGCGACCGGTTCGGCGGTCGGCCTCGGGAATATCTGGAAGTTCCCCTACATCACGGGCGAAAACGGCGGGGCGGCCTTTGTGCTGATCTACATCGTCTTTGTGCTGGTGCTGGGGGTGCCGCTGATGCTCGGCGAACTCGGTCTGGGGCGTTCCAGCCGCAAGAGCCCGCTCAGCACGATCATGGACATCAATCGCGAGCGAGGCCTCCCCAAAGGGCTTGACCTGGCGGGCTGGATCCCCCAGATCGGCAGCATCTCAATCCTGACCTTCTACTCAGTCATCGCCGGCTGGTCGCTGCTCTACATCCTCTACTCCCTGATGGGGGTGTTCTCGGGCATTGATGCGGCCGGTTCCGAGGAGGTGTTCACCGGTCTGCTGGGCAGCGCCGGCGTGATGATCCTCGGACATACCGTGTTCATGGCCCTGACCGCCTTCATCATCGCCAGGGGTGCGGTCGCCGGCATTGCCCGCAGCATCGGCTGGCTGATGCCGCTGCTGCTGACGATGGTCGTGATCATGCTCGGATACAGCATGTTTTCAGGCGAGTTCGCCCGCGGCGTGGCGTATCTGTTCACGCCGGACTTCAGCAAGGTCACCCCGGCCGCCATCAGCGAGGCGCTCGGCCACGCCTTCTTCTCGCTCAGCCTCGGCATGGGCGCCATCATGGTCTACGGCTCCTACATGCAGAATCAGGAAAACATCCCGGTCACCGGCACGACGGTTTCGCTGCTCGACATGGTGCTGGCGCTCGGCATGGGTCTGGTGGTGTTTCCGGTGGTGTTCGCCTACGGGCTTGAGCCCTCGGCGGGGCCGGGGCTGATCTTCCAGTCGGTGCCGCTGGCGATGGGCAACCTGCCGCTGGGCGACATCTTCAATGTGGTGTTCTTTTCGCTGGTCGCGTTTGCGGCGCTGTCCTCGTCGATCTCCCTGCTGGAGCCGACCGTGGCGATGATCGAGGAGCGCGTCCAGACCTCGCGCCCGGTGATCACAGTCATCGTCGCCGGCGGGACCTGGCTCGTCGGCATCGCTGCGGCGCTGTCCTTCAACCACTGGGACGAGATCAAGATCTTCGGTGCCGGAATATTTGACGCCCTGGACTTTGTCTCCGGCCAGATCCTGCTGCCGCTCGGCGGGCTGGTGGTCGCCGTCTGGTCGGGCTGGTACATGAACCGCAGCGCGATCCGCGAACAGCTGGTCATGTCCGACGCCCTGTTCAGCATCTGGGAAATCGCCGTGCGATACGTCACCCCCCTGCTGATCGTGCTGGTCATGCTGGGCGGCCTGGGCATCATCAGTTTCTGAGTGCCGCGCTACCTGATTGAGCGCGAGTGCCTGCTGCCGCATGCCGCCGATGTGGTGCGCCGGCAGATTGAGGACATCGCGCGCTATCCCGAATACCTGCCCGGCTGCAGTGCGGCCGAGGTCTACGAGGATGCCGGAGCGCACCAGCGCGCCCGTCTGCAGCTGACCTGGGGCGGGTTTTCCGGCGAGTTCATCACGCGCAATGAGCGCACCGCAGAGGGGCTCAAGCTGAATCTCGAAGATCCGGGCGCAGTGCTGCGCGAGTTGACCGGTCTGTGGAGTGTGGCGCCCGTGGGGACGGGCTGCCGGGTGTCGCTGTCGCTGCGGGTGCGCACCCGTCTGCCGCTTCCGAAGCCGCTGCTCGACTCCGCCGCCGATGAGCTGATGGATGCCATGATCAGGCGCGCCGAGGCGCTCAGTCGAAGTGGCTGAAACCCCCTCGGAGGAGCGCATCACCGTCGAGGTCGCCTACGCACTGCCCGAGCTGCAGCGGCTGCTCAGGCTGGAGGTGGCGCGCGGGACGACAGCGCTGGAAGCCGTGCGCCTCTCGGGCATTGCCGAGCTCCATCCGGAAATCGACATCGAGCAGATGCCGATGGGGATATTCTCGCGGCCGCTCAACGGCAAACAGCTGAGCCTGCCGGGCGACTACGTGCTGCAGCCGGGCGAGCGCGTCGAGCTGTACCGGCCGCTGCTGCTGTCGCCCCAGGAAGCCCGGCTGCTGCGCGCCGAGCGCGCCAGGGCCAAGCGAGCCGGGAAGTCCCCGCAGGACTGAGCCGGAATGTTTGGGTGTGTCAGGGGTCGGGGCTGTCGGAGCTGTCCGGGCTTTCGGGGTTCTCCGAGCTTTCGGGGTTGTCGGCCGGAACCGGCTCGGGCACTCCGTCGGGCAGCCTCTCGGCTCTGATCTTGGCCAGGTCGACTTCGGACTGTGCCTGGATGGACTGTGCTGCGGTCTCCTCGGCGTCGCCGCTCTGGTCGAATTTTTTCAGGCCCGTGATCCTGGAGACCTGACCCTCATCAAAGAAAATCTGCACCTTGTAGCTGAACAGCAGGTTGCCGCCCCGCTCGACCCGGTAGATGTAGTCCCAGACATCGGGCACCAGGGGGGTGTCGGCCATCGGCGGGCCGAGCACGTGGATGACCTGATCGGGGGTCATGCCGATGCGCAGCTGATCGGCCATTTTTTCGAGAATGAGGTTGCCCTGAGTGACGGTAACCCGGTAGGGTTTGAGGGTGGCACAGCCGGCCAGCACGATCAAAATCATCAATCCGATGAGGACGCGCATGGCTCTGTCGCTGCATTGGGCTGCGATAGAATAGCCGAAATGCAGGGCGCACGCTCTCGATGGATGCCAGCGAGAATTCCACGCTCAAGCAAGCCGGTCTGCGCATCACGCTGCCCCGACTCAAAATCCTCAATGTCTTTCTCAATTCTGCGGAGCGCCACCTCAGCGCCGAGGACGTCTACCGCCTGCTGATCAGCCAGGAAGACGAGCGCATCGGCATTGCCACGGTCTACCGCGTGCTGACCCAGTTCGAGCAGGCCGGCATCCTGGTGCGGCACCACTTCGAGACCGGCGTCGCCGTGTTCGAGCTCGACAACGCACCCCACCACGACCACATCTGCTGCGTCAAATGCGGCAAGGTCGAGGAATTCGTCGACGACATCATTGAAGTCCAGCAGAGCAAGATGGCCGAGAAGCTCGGCTATGAGCTGCACAGCCACAGCCTGAAGATGTACGGCATCTGCGGCGACTGCGGCCAAGATGCCGAGCGCTCCTAGCGCGGGGCCCGGCTGAGCACGCCGCCCCCCGAGACGACGGCGAGCCCCGATTACAGCGGTCGGGCGGTCTACATGCGCCTGCTGCGCTACATGCTGCCCTACACGGGCATCTTCCTGTTCAGCATCTTCGGCTATCTGCTCTTCATGCTCTCCCGCGCCGGTGCGGTCAAGCTGATGGAGCGCATCCAGGTCTGGCTGGCGGAGCCGCCCGAGTTCGTGTTCTACTACCTGCCGATCGCGGTGGTGCTGCTGTTCGCCCTGCAGGGCATCGGCTCCTTCGTCGGCGGCTATTTTCTCGCCGTGGTCTCGGTGCGCATGGAGGAGCGCCTGCGGGGCGATCTGATGGGCCAGCTGCTGACCTCGCCGCTGCAGCGCCTGCGCAGCTACAGCACCGGCGATGTCGTCAACCGCATCACCTTCACCTCGACGCGCGTCACCGGCGCCGGTGCGGACGCCCTGCGCACGGTGCTGCGCGACGGCATCACCGCGATCGGACTGCTGACCTACCTGTTCTACCTCAACTGGCAGCTGACCCTCGTGCTGATCGTGCTGGCCCCGCCGGTGGCGCTGGTGATCGGCGTGGTCAGCTCGATGTTTCGGCGCTACAGCCGCAACATCCAGGGCACGATGGGTCGGCTGACCCAGGTCTCGGGCGAGGTCATCCGCAATTTTCCGGTGGTCAAGGCGCTGCGCGCCGAGGGCCGGGAGCGCGACCGCTTTGCCCGGCACAATGCCTTTGCCCGCAGGCAGTCGCTGAAGGTGCAGCTGGTCAAGTGGATCAGCACGCCCATGCTGCAGCTGATGATGGCGCTCGGGCTGGCGGCACAGCTCGGCCTGATGGGCTACGCCATTCTGCACGGCGACATGCAGCCCGAGGGCTTCATGGCCTACCTGACCGCGGCGGCGCTGCTGGCCAGCCCGGTGCGCCAGCTGACCATGGTCAACAGCCTGATCCAGCAGGGCATTGCCGCAGCCCAGGACATTTTTCACTCCCTCGACGAGCCTCCGGAGAAGGATTCCGGGGGGCACTCGGTCGAGCGCGTCTCGGGGCGCATTGAGTTTCGCGACGTTGATTTCAGCTATCTCGGCGGCGGCGAGCAGGCGCGCGACCCCCGCCAGATTTTCAGCGGCTTCAACCTGACGATCGAATCCGGCGAGGTCGTCGCCCTGGTCGGGCCCTCGGGGGCGGGCAAGACCACGCTGACGCAGTTTCTGCTGCGCTTCATCGAGCCCAACTCGGGGCAGGTGCTGCTCGACGGGGTGCCCCTGGACGACTACTCGCTGGAGTGCCTGCGCCGCCAGGTCGGCATCGTCGACCAGCAGGTCAGCCTGTTCAACGACACCGTCTACAACAACCTGTGCTACGGCGCGCTCAGGGATTCCACGCCCGAGGCCGTGCGTGAGGCGCTGCGCATTTCCGGAGCCGATGAGTTTGTCTACGAGCTGCCCCAGGGGGTGCACACCGAGATCGGCGAGGGCGGCCAGCGGCTCTCGGGCGGCCAGCGCCAGCGCCTGGCTCTGGCGCGCGCGCTGCTTCAGGACGCCCCGGTCTTGATCCTCGACGAGGCCACCAGCTCGCTCGACTCGCTCTCGGAGCGCTACATCCAGAAGGGGCTGGAGCGCCTGATCGAGGGGCGCACGACCATCATCATTGCGCACCGGCTGTCGACGATCGAGGGCGCCGACCGCATCCTGGTGCTCGACGAGGGGCGCATTGTCGAGAGCGGGACGCACGCCGAGCTGCTCGATGCCGGCGGGCTTTACGGCGAGCTGCACCGGCATCAATTCGGCCGCAGTCAGGGTCAGGCCTCCACCGAAACCCCCCAGCCCCAGCCCGCTGTGCCCGACGATGCGGCCGGGGAGGCGCCCGCACCCGGGATGGCGCCGGTGCAGCCCGGCGAGACCTCCGGGTTCATCCAGAAAATGTGGCACTCGCGCTCCTGGATGGCGCGCGCCCTGTCCCCGCTGGGGCATCTGAATGCCGCGCGCGCTCGCCGGCAGATGAGGAACTTCGCCGCCGGTCGCGCGGATGTCTGGCGGGCGCCGATTCCGGTCGTCGTCATCGGCAACCTGACCGCCGGGGGCACCGGCAAGACGCCGGTGGTCAGCGAGCTGGCCCGGGTTCTGCACCAGGCCGGCTACCGCCCGGGCGTGGTCTCGCGCGGCTATGTTCCCGGGCACGCCTCCCCGGCCCCGTACTACCCGTTCCGCGTCCAGCCCGACAGCGACCCCGCCGAGGTCGGCGACGAGGCGGTGATGCTGGCGCGCCAGGGCGGGGTGCCGGTCAGCGTCGGCCCCGACCGGCCCGCCGCCGTGCGGGCGCTGATCAATGAATGCGACGTCATTCTCAGCGATGACGGGCTGCAGCACTACGCCCTCGGGCGCGATGTCGAGATCGTCGTGGTCGACGGCGTGCGCGGCTTCGGCAACGGCCTGTGCATGCCGGCGGGGCCGCTGCGCGAACCCATTGAGCGCCTGGACAGCGTCGACTGGGTGCTGTGCAACGGCGCGGTTCCGCTGACCGGGCACGAGCGCGAGCTGTGCTTCCACCTGGCGCCGTCGGAGTGGCTGCACCTGGCCAGCGGAGAGACCCACCCGATTCAGGAGTGGCCCTCGGCGGCCAGAGCCCACTGCGTCGCCGGGCTGGGCAACCCGGAGCGCTTCTTCGCCTCGGTCAAGGGGCTGGGCATCGAGGTCATCCGGCACGCCTATCCCGACCACCACCGCTATCGCGGCAGCGAGGTCGACTTTGACGACGACCTGCCCGTCATCACCACCGAAAAAGACGCCGTCAAGTGGGGCGGCTTCATCGACGAGCGCATGTGGGTGCTGCGGGTGCAGCCGCAGGGGCTTGAGCCGCTCAATGATTGGCTGCTGCGGCGCCTGCCCGACCTCAGGCGGCGCACAGCGTGAAGCGCATCGCGGTGATTCCGGCGCGCTGGGCTTCGAGCCGGCTGCCGGGCAAGGTGCTGGCCGATATTGCCGGCGCCCCGATGATCCGGCGGGTCTGGGAGTGCGCCCGCGGCAGCGGCGTCGATCGGGTTCTGATCGCCGCAGACGATGCCCGCGTGCGCGATGTCTGCCTGGGCTTTGGCGCCGAGGTGGTCATGACCGACGCCGACCTGCCCTCGGGCACCGACCGCATCGCCCAGGCGCTCGACCGCACCGGCTGCGGCGCCGATGCCCTGGTGGTCAATGTCCAGGGCGACGAGCCGCTGCTGCCGCCGGGTCACATCGACGCCGTGATGCGCGTGCTCATCGAGTCGGGCGCCCCGATGGCGACGCTGGCTGAACCGCTGCGGGATCAGGCCGCGCTTGGGGCGCTCGCCAGCGCCGATGTCGTCAAGGTGGTCTGCGACCGGGCGGGGCGCGCGCTCTACTTCAGCCGCGCCGCCATTCCGCACGCGCGCGATGCCGATGCAGCGCCGCCGGCCGAGGCGCTGCGGCACATCGGGCTCTACGCCTACCGGTTTGAATATCTGCGGCGCTTTGTCGCCCTCGGCGAGGCCGAGCTCGAGCGCACCGAGCGGCTGGAGCAGCTGCGCGCCCTCGCCGCCGGCGATGCCATCGCGGTCGGCCTGGTCGAACCCGCCGACACCCCGGGCGGCGTCGACACCGCCGAGGATCTCGAGCGCGTGCGCGCTCACTGGGCCTCGGCATCCAGGGGCGACTGAGCCGCCTGTGGAACTGGACATCGCCCGCGACGCCGAATTGTCCGACTGCAACACGATGCGCGTGCAGGCGCGCACCGGCGCTCTGGTGCGCATTCACTCGACCGAGCAGCTGCGGGCGCTGTCCGAGCGCTGGGTGGGGGACTTTGACCCGGGCACGGTGCGGCTGCTGGGGCAGGGCAGCAACTCGATCCCGTGCGACTGGCCCGGCGCCGTGGTGCAGCTGCGGCTGGGCGGGATCGAGGTGCTGGACGAGGGCGAGCGCCTGGTGCGGGTGCGCATCGGCGCCGGCGAGGACTGGCCCAGCCTCGTGCGCACGGCGCTGGAGCGCGGCTGGTACGGCCTCGAAAACCTCGCCATGATCCCCGGCAGCGTCGGCGCCGCACCGGTGCAGAACATCGGCGCCTACGGCGTCGAGCTGTCCGACCGCCTCGCCGCCGTTGAGGTCTTTGACTGGTCCGATCGCACCCGGCGCCTGATCCCCGCCGATGAGCTGCAGCTGGGCTACCGCACCAGCCGCCTGCGCGGTGCGCAGGGCGTCTGGGTGCTGGCGATTCACCTCGACCTGCTGCGCTGCCCCGACGTGGTGACCGACTATCCGTCGCTTCTGGAGGAGCTGGAGCGCCGCTCCGGGGGCGGCTCGGCGGCGCGCCCGACCCCCGAGGCCGTGTTCGAGGCGGTGTGCGCACTGCGCGGTCGCAAACTGCCGGACTGGCGGCGGCATCCCAACGCCGGCTCCTTCTTCCACAACCCCGAAGTCGACCGCGCGGAGGCAGAGCGGCTGGCGGCGGCATTCCCCGACCTGCCCAGATGGCCGGTTCCGGAGGGGTGGCGGGTGCCCGCCGGCTGGCTGCTGGAGCGCTGCGGCTGGCGCGGGCGCCGCAGCGGGCCGCTCGAGTTCTGGCGCGACCACGCCCTGACCCTGGTCAACCACGGCGGAGCGGCGAGCTCGAGTGAAATCATTGAATTTGCCCGCCAGGCCATGGACGCGGTGCAGAAGACCTTCGGGCTCGCCCTGACCGTCGAGCCGATGCTCTGGGAGGCCGAGCGCCTCAATCTCAAAAGACCGCAGACGCAATGAGCTGGTCGGTGTTCGCCTCGATCGCGCTGGTTCACGCCCTGGGGGTGCTCTCGCCCGGTCCCGATCTGGCTCTGGTGGTGCGGCAGAGCCTGGTCGCCGGCTTTCGCGCGGCGCTGCGCTCGAGCTGGGGCATTGCCCTCGGGCTGAGCTTTCACGCGCTCTGCACGCTGCTGGCCGGGGCCTATCTGCAGAGCGCCGCCCCGGGCGTGCTCGCGGCGCTGCGCATTGCCGGGGCGGTCTATCTGCTCTACCTCGGGATTCGGTTTTTGCTGGCCGAGCCGATTGATGGCGAGATCCAGCCCTCCGACCCCAGCCGCGATTTCTGGCGCGGGGTGCTGGTCAACCTGGCCAACGCCAAGGTCGCGGTGTTCTTCATCGCGATCTTGAGCGTCATGGTTCCGGAGCAGACCGCCGTTGCCCCCCGGCTGGGGCTGGCGGCCTATCTGTGCATCGCAACCGGTGTGCAGTTCAGCCTGATCGGCTACGCCCTCTCGCACTTCAGGGTGCCCCTGGAGAGGCTGGTTTTGATCGAGCGCATCACCGGGGCTGCCCTTATCATTGTCGCCCTCAACCTGGGTGTGGAATTCTGGGGCAGCTGGTGAGCAAAGATGAGGCCGGCCCGGTTACGCCTGCGCACCTGCTCAGCCGGGTGCAGCGGCAGGGTCAGGACGGCGCTCTGCCGCCGGTCCACCTGTGGAACCCCCCGCTGTGCGAGAACGTCGACATGCGCATCGCCCGGGACGGCACCTGGTACTACCTCGACAGCCCGATCGGCCGCAGCCAGATGGTGCGGCTGTTCTCGCGCGTGCTGCGCTACGACGATGACGGCTGTCACTACCTGGTCACGCCGGTTGAGAAGATCCGCATCAAGGTCGAGTGCGCACCCTTTCTGATCACGCAGATGCAGTGCAGCGGCTCGGGGGACGGTCAGGTCATCGAGCTGGAGACCTCGACCGGCGAGGCCTTCAGCTGCGGCGCCGAGCACCGGCTCTGGGTCGAATGCGACGCCGGCGGCGATCCGGTCCCGCTGGTGCATGTCCGCAGCCGCCTCAACGGGCTGCTGCACCGCAACGTCTACTACCGGCTGATCGAGCTGGGCCGGCCCCGCCGCATCGACGGCGAGCAGGTTCTGGCGGTGCGCAGCGGCGGCGAGTGGTTTTCGCTGGGGCGGATGTGAGCACGGCGGTGGCGGTCCTGGGCGGCGGCAGCTTTGGCACGGCCATGGCGCATCTGGCCAGCTTCAACTGCGACCGGGTGACGCTCTGGGCGCGCGACCCCGACGGCGTGCTCCAGATGCAGGAGAGCCGCGAGAACGAGCGCTACCTGCCCGGCTTTGAGATCAACTCGAGTGTGCGCTTCACCAACCGGCTGGACGAGGCGCTCGACGGCGCCCAGATCGTCCTGCTGGCCGTGCCGAGCCAGTCGTTCCGGGTGCTGGCGCAGATGGTCGCCCAGCGCATCGGAGCCGATGTCGTGATGCTGAGCGGCACCAAGGGCGTTGAGTCGGGGAATTTCCGGCTGATGAGCCAGATCCTCGATGAGGAGCTGCCCGAGAACACCAACGCCGTCGTCAGCGGCCCCAACCTGGCCGTCGAGATCATGGAGCGCAAGTTCACCGGGACGGTGATTGCCGCCCGCTGCGAGGACACCGCAGTGCATCTGCGCGAGATCTTCATGAGCCCGACCTTCATCCCCTATTACAACCCGGATCTCCTCGGCGTGCAGATCGCCGGGGCGCTGAAGAACATCTACGCGCTGATGGCGGGCTACATGCACAGCCGCAATGTCGGCTTCAACGCCAATGCGACGCTATTGACCCGGGCGCTGGCCGAAATGATGCGCTTTGGCGTCGCCCTCGGCGCCAGCCCGACCACCTTTCTGGGCATTGCCGGGGTCGGCGATCTGGTGGCGACCTGCACCTCGCCGCTGAGCCGCAACTACCAGCTCGGGCACATGGTCGGCAACGGCCTCTCCCCCAGCGACGCCATGAGCAGCATGAAGCAGGTCGCCGAGGGCGTGAACACGCTGACCCTGGTCTATGAGAAGAAGGCCGAGCTGGGCGTGCGCATGCCCATCGTCGACGGCATGTGGGAGATGTGGCACGAGAGCAAGAGCCTGCGCCGCCTGCTGGCCGAGTGGAAGGAGAGCGATCTGGCGGCCGACATTGCCTACCACCCGGATGCGGGCCGGGATTGAATCGGGGCAATCGGGCCATCCTTCATAATGCGCACCGCATCCGCACCGATGTCGTCTGCAATGAGCGGATCAGGCCGAATTCAATTCTCGCCCGCACTGGACAAAAGCAAGTGGCTTCGGGGTGTGCTGATGCTGCTGTTCTGGCTGATCCTGCAGATCGCCCTGATGGTGCTGGGGCTGATCATCTTCATCCAATTTGTCTACTTCATCATCAGCGAGCCGCCCGGCTGGCTGCGCCGCCTCAGCGCCTCATGCACCACCTACATCTGGCAGATCCTGCGCTTTCTCGGCTTTGCCAGCGACTACCGCCCCTTTCCGTTCAGCGACTGGCCCGAGGGCGCCCTGGACGGGGACGATCCGAACAGCTCCTAAGATCACGTGGTCGGCAGTGAATTCACCCTGCCGGTCAGCCGGCAGCTGAGTCTGTCGGGACTCCTCTGGGAGTGCGGCGATGCAGACGCAGACAAGGCGCCGCCGGTGCTGGCGCTGCACGGCTGGCTCGACAACGCCGCCAGCTTCTCCCACCTGGCGCCCCGGCTGGGGCGCACGGTCTACGCACTCGACCTGCCCGGGCACGGCAGGAGCCCGTTCAAGACCATGCCCGGCCCCTATACCGACTGGGATCAGATCCCGCTGATCGATGCCGTCCTCGACGCCCTCGCAGTCGATACCGCCGTGCTGATGGGGCATTCGCTCGGCGGGGTGCAGGCCTTTCAGTACGCCGTGGCGGCGCCGGAGCGCACCGACCGGCTGGTCCTGCTGGATGCGCTGGCGCCCCGCCCGATGCGCCCGCAGGGTCCGGTGGAGGCCCTGCGCAGCGGGCTGCGGCAGTGGCGCAGGCTCAGGGGGCGCGACATGTACCGGTCGCCCTCGCGCGAGCGCCTGGTTCGGCTGCGCGAGTCCTCGCTGTCACCCGACGCCGCCGAGACGCTGGCGGCGCGCGACCTGGTTCAGTCCGACGATGCGCGCTGGCGCTGGAGCGCCGACCGCATCCTCTACGGTGCGCCGCTGGCGCGCTACACGCTGGATCAGGTTTATGAATTGCTTGGGGCGCTCGCCGTCCCGACCCTGCTGCTGGTGGCCTCGTCGGGGCGCTGGCGGGAGTGGGTGATAGACTGCGCCGCTCGTCTGAACTCGGCTGAAATCCAGGAGTTGGAGGCCGGCCATCACCTGCATCTGGAGCCCGAAAGCCGCGATGTCGCAGCCGAGCGGGTCAGCGCATTTCTCCGGGAGGAACACCATGATTGATCTCTACACCGCTGCGACGCCGAACGGCTACAAGGTTTCACTGGCGCTCGAGGAGATGGGCATTCCCTACGAACTCAAGGTGCTGTCGCTGGCCGAGGGCGAGCAGAAGCAGCCGGAATTTCTGGCGATCAATCCCAACGGGCGCATTCCCGCCATCGTCGACCGAGACGCCGATGACTTCGCAGTGTTTGAATCCGGCGCCATCCTGATTTACCTGGCCGAGAAGAGCGGGCAGTTCTATGGCGGCGCCGATGCCCGGGCGCGCTCCGTCGTGCTGCAGTGGCTGATGTTCCAGATGGGCGGGGTCGGCCCGATGCAGGGTCAGGCCAACGTCTTTCACCGCTACTTCCCGGAGCGCTACGAGCCGGCGGTGCAGCGCTATCAGAACGAGACGCGCAGGCTCTACGAGGTGCTCGATGGCCGCCTCGGGCAGGCCGAATTTCTGGCGGGGGACTACAGCATTGCCGACATGGCGACCTATCCCTGGGTCAAGATCCACGAGTGGTCGGGCGTGTCGGTTGAGGGGCTCGATCATCTGAACCGCTGGATTGCCGCAATCGATGCGCGCCCTGCGGTTGAGCGCGCCCTGCAGGCGCCGCCCCGCCCCGACCTCAGCGACGAGGAGCGGGTGCGCCAGGCCGAGAAGAGCGGCAGCAGCATCATCCAGCGCTGAGACTTGATGGCTTGATGACTTGATGACTTGATGACGCGGCTCAGCGTCAACCTCAACAAGGCGGCGCTGCTGCGCAATGCGCGCCCCGAGATTCCCTGCGACCTGACCGAGCTGGCCCAAGATGTCTTCGAGGCCGGCGCCGGCGGCATCACCGTTCACCCCAGACCCGATGGCCGGCACATACGCACCCCGGATGTGGCGCAGCTGGGAGGCTGGTGCGCCGCGACGCCCGGGGTTGAGTTCAACATCGAGGGCAACCCCTTTGCACGGGCGCGCCCCGGCTATCCCGGCCTGCTGGCGCTCGCGGTCGAGCACCGTCCGGAACAATGCACCCTGGTGCCCGATGCCGACGAGCAGAGCACCTCCGACCACGGCTGGGATGCGACCGCCGACTGCTCCGCCCTGGCCGAAATGGTCGCCGAGCTCAAGGGGCTCGGTGCGCGCACCAGCCTGTTTGTCGATGCCGACGCCGAGGGTGTAAGGCGCCTGCTCGAGGCCACCCGGGCCGACTGCATCGAGCTCTACACCGGCCCCTACGCCCTGGGGCACGCGGCCGGGGACGGGCAGGGGCACCTGGCGATGCATGCGGAGGCGGCCGAGGCGGCGCGTGCGCTTGGGGCGGGGGTCAATGCCGGCCACGACCTCAACCTCGCCAACCTCGAGGATTACGTGCGCGCGGTTCGTCCCGACGAGGTTTCGATCGGCCATGCCCTGAGCCTCGACGCCCTCAGGCTCGGCCTCGGCGAGGCGGTGCGCCGCTACTGCGCTCGTATAATCGCCGCGCTTGAGCACGGCCCCAGTCCGAAATGAGCGAAGCCGCCCCCGATTACGCCGCCGAAATCCGCCGGCAGATTTCTGAAAATCCGATCATCCTCTACATGAAGGGTTCGCCCGTTCAGCCGCAGTGCGGTTTTTCGATGCGCGCGGTGCAGGTGCTGGGCGAGTGCGGACACCGCTATGCATACGTCGACATCCTGAGCCATCCGCAAATTCGCAGCACGCTGCCTAGCGTGTCCGACTGGCCGACCTTTCCCCAGCTGTTCATCGCCGGCGAGCTCATCGGCGGCAGCGACATCATCGCCGAGATGCACACCGCCGGCGAGCTTGAGCCCCTGCTGGCTTCGGCTGTTGCGGAGGCGGGGGCGGAGTCGCCCGGGGACGGCGGCGACGGCGGCTAGGACGGCCGGCCCGCCGCGCGGCGGCTAGGCCGCCGACTGCAGATAGTTCTCAACCCCCATGTCCTTGATCATCCCCAGCTGGGCTTCGATCCAGTCGACGTGATTCTCCTCGTCCTTGAGGATGACCTCGAGCAGGTCGCGGCTGGCGAAATCCTTCTCGCCCTCGCACACGGCAATGGCCTCTCGCAGATCGGGAATGGCGCGCATCTCAAGGCCGAGGTCTGACTCGAGCATTTCCTTGACGTTCTCGCCGATGTGCAGCTGGCCGAGCTTTTGCAGGTTGGGGTGCCCCTCGAGAAACAGGACGCGCTGGGTGAGCGTGTCGGCGTGGCGCATCTCCTCGACAGCCTCCTGGAAGAATTTATCCGCCAGCTGCTCATAGCCGGCGTCCTTGAGGATGCGGGAGTGTAAGAAATATTGGTTGATGGCGACCAGCTCATTGGCGAGGATTTGATTGAGCTGTTCGATGACGTTGGAGCTGCCTTTCATGGGGAATACCGGGGCTTTGCAAGCGGCGCATCATAAGTCATTAAGCGCCAGTTTTAACTGGCGAAATGAATGAAAATGAGAGTGATTTTCATAACGAAAAACGACCCTTTTTGGGGGAGGTTTTTTGGGGGGCTGGGCGGGGGGGGATTTGCCGCCCTGTTATCAGCCCCGATCAGAACGAGTCACAGCTCGTGCCTATATATCTATAATCCACCGGCGCCGCCGGCGGGCGGTGCGTTCAAATAGGGAGGGTGCTGTGATGAAGACAGAACTTGAACGCTTCTCGGATGCCAATCGGCAGACTCTGCTGACAGAAAATCCCCAGCAAACCCC
>MEIF01000031.1 GCA_001750645.1 Gammaproteobacteria bacterium AqS3 | reverse complement strand
GTCTGGAGCCCGTTCTGGGCAGGAATTGCTGGGGATTTTCTGTCAGCAGAGTTGGCTGATTAATGTCTATAGATGGATATTCGAGCTCTCTTTTCGCTTGGTTTTTCATCACAGCGCCCTCCCTATCTGAACGCACCGCCCGCCGGCGGCGCCGGACGGATTATAGATATATCCGCACGGGCTGTGACTCGTTTTAATCGAACCCGCCCTGAATGCCCTCAGCGCTTTCCCTCAGCGCTTTTGGCAGCTCGGGCAGTAGACGGTCTGGCGCGAACCCAGCACGGCATTTTTCAGCGGCGTCCGGCAGACTCGGCAGGGCTCGCCCATGCGGCCGTAGACCCAGAGCGTCTGGGCAAAGTAGCCCGCCGAGCCGTCGGGGTTGACGAAGTCCCTCAGCGTTGTGCCGCCCCGGCGAATGGCCCTGCGCAGCACGGCCTTGCAGTGCTTCACCAGCTGCCCGAGTCGCGCTTTGCTGATGGAGCCCGAGCGGGCGCTGGGGCGGATGCCCGCGAGAAACAGCGCCTCGGCGGCGTAGATGTTGCCGATGCCGGCGACCAGCCGCTGATCCATCAGGGCGTTCTTGATCGGCCGGGCGCTGCCCCTGAGACGCGATTTCAGGTAGTCCGGTGAAAAGCCCCGCTCGAGTGCGTCGGGACCCGAATTGCCGAGCAGGGACTGCGCGCGCGGGTGGTCCAGCGGCAGCAGGCAGCCAAAGCGCCTCGGGTCGTGCAGGCGCAGCTGCCGTGCACCGAAGTCAAAGCAGACGTGGTCATGGGTGCGCAGGGCATCGTCGGGTGAGCAGATGCGCAGGCTGCCGGACATCCCCAGATGCACGACGAGCGGGGAGTGTTCGAGGCGGAGGATCAGGAATTTGGCGCGCCGCTCGACATCCACAAGATGCTGTCGGCGGATGCGCCCGACCGAGTCCGGCACGGGCCAGCGCAGGGCGTCGCAGCGGATGCGGATGCGCTCAAGCAGGGCTCCCCTGAGGTGGCAGCGCACCCCTCGGCGGGTGGTCTCGACTTCGGGCAGTTCGGGCAAGCGGCGCTCGGGTCTGGCAGAGCCCCGGACGGGTTACTTGATCTTGCCTTCCTTGTAGATCACGTGTTTGCGCACGACGGGGTCGTATTTTTTGATTTCCATCTTGCCCTCGGAGGTGCGCCGGTTTTTGGTGGTCGTGTAAAAGTGCCCGGTGCCGGCGGAGGAGTTCAGACGGATCAGCTCCTTCGCCTGCTTTTTGCTCTTGCCGCCTTTCTTGTCTGCCATGCTGCGTCCTCCTGTGAAAAGCCGCCCTTACTTGGCGGGGGTCTTGCGCTTTCTGCGCTCGATGTCGGCGAGCACCCGATCAATGCCCAGCTTGTCAATGGTGCGCATGCCCTGGCTGGAGACTTTCAGCTTGACGAAGCGCTTCTCTGACTCGACCCAAAAACGGTGCGTGTGCAGGTTGGGGAGAAAGCGCCGCCGAGTCTTGTTCTGGGCGTGGGAGACCCTGTTGCCGCTGCGCGGGCGCTTGCCTGTGACGTCGCAGATTCTCGCCATGACAGTGCTCATGGGGGCGTTCAAGGGGCGCATTCTACACGTCTGCTTCGGATCAGTGCGCCTGCTCCCAGTTGGCCCCGGTCTGGATGTCGACCTGCAGCGGCACCCGCAGCTCGCAGGCCTCCTGCATGTGCCGGCGCACGCCCTCGGTGAGGACTTCGACATCGCCCGCGTCGACCTCGAGCACCAGCTCGTCGTGGACCTGCAGGACGATCTGCGCGTCCGGGGTGTCCCCCTGCCGCAGCCAGGCGTCGAGCTGGATCGTGGCCAGCTTGATGATGTCGGCGGCGGTGCCCTGGACGGGGGCGTTGATGGCGACGCGCTCGGCGCCCTGGCGGCGCATCATCTGCTTGCTGTTGATGTTTTTCAGGTGGATGCGCCGGCCCGCCAGGGTGGAGACATAGCCCCGCTCGCGGGCCTCGCTGACGCACTGCTCCATGTAGCTGTGAATGCCCGGGTAGCGCTCGAAGTAGAGATCCATGTAGGACTGCGCCTCGTCGACGTCGATGTCGAGCTGGTTGGCCAGGCCGAAGCGCGTGATGCCGTAGATCAGCCCGAAGTTGATGGCCTTGGCGCGGCGCCGCTGCCCCGGGCTGACTTCGTCCAGGGCGCAGTCGAACACCTCGGCGGCGGTCGTGGCGTGGATGTCCGCCCCGGCCTTGAAGGCGGCGATCATGCGGGCGTCGTCGGCCAGATGCGCCATCACGCGCAGCTCGATCTGCGAGTAGTCGGCCGCCAGCAGGACGCGCCCGGGCGGGGCGATGAAGGCGGTGCGGATGCGCCGCCCCTCCTCGGTGCGGATCGGAATGTTCTGCAGGTTGGGCTCGGACGAGGACAGCCGGCCGGTCGAGGTGCTGGCCTGGTGGTAGGAGGTGTGCACCCGGCCGCTGCCCGGGTCGACCATCTTCGGCAGCACGTCGGTGTAGGTCGAGCGCAGCTTGTCGAGCGAGCGGTGCTCCAGCAGCGCATCGACGATGGGCTCGCCCTCGAGCTGCTTGAGCACGCGCTCTGCGGTCGAGGCCTGCCCGGTCGAGGTCTTCGAGCGTGGCCCGCCGGCCTTGAGTTCCATTTCCTCGAACAGCACCTTTCCGAGCTGCTTGGGCGAGCCGATGTTGAATTCCCGGCCGGCGAATTTCCAGATGCTCTGCTGCAGGGCGTCGAGCCGCTCGGAGAGTTCGGCGGTCTGCTGTCTGAGCAGCTCGGAGTCGATCATCACCCCGTTGCGCTCGATGCGCCCCAGCACCGGCAGAAACGGCAGCTCCAGATCGGCCAGCACCCCGCTCAGGTCGTCGCTGTCGCTGAGCTCGCCGCTCAGGCGGCTGTGCAGGCGCGCCGTGATGGAGGCGTCCTCGGCGGCGTAGCGCGCGGCATCGTCGACGGCGACCTGGTCGAATGTGATCTGCTTGCTGCCCTTCCCGGCGACCTCCTCGTAGGTGATCATCGAGTAGTCCAGGTAGTGCTGCGCCAGCGCCGTCATGTTGTGGCGCGTGGCGGTGCTGTTGAGCACGTAGGACTCGAGCATGGTGTCGCTGCGAACCTGTATGTCGATGCCGTGGTGCAGGTGCAGGATGTGGGCGTCGTACTTGATGTTGTGCCCGACCACCTTGGCCGGTTTGGCGCACAGCAGCGGCTTGAGATGCCTGAGCACCAGGTCGGTCTCAAGCTGCCTGCTGCTGAAGGCGTGGTGCAGCGGGACATAAGCTGCACTGCCGTCCGGGGTGGCGAACGACAGCCCGACCAGGTGCGCCCGCATGTAGTTCAGGTCGGTGGTCTCGGTGTCGAAGGCGAACCACTCGGCCGCCTTGAGGCGCTTGCACCAGTCTTTCAGCTGGCCGACCCCGGTGATGATGTCGTAGCCGTCTCCGGCCGAGGCGTCGGTGGCGGCCTCCCTGCTGCCCGCGCGCGCCGGCTCGTCATTGGAGCGCTCCCGGAATTCGAAGTTTTGGCACAGCTCCCTCAGTGCGTCAACGTCGGGCTGCGGCGCCGAGAGGTTCGACAGGTCGAAGTCGACCGGGATGTCGAGCTGCACCGTGGTCAGCCTCAGGTAGAGCTCGAGGTCGCCCAGGCCGGCGCGCAGGTTTTCGCCGACCTTGCCGGTGATTTTCTCGGCGGACCGGATCACCCCGTTGAGATCGCCGTATTCCTTCAGCCACTTGACGGCGGTCTTCTCGCCGACCCCCTGCACGCCCGGGATGTTGTCCGAGGCATCGCCCCACAGCGCCAGCAGCTCGGCGATGCGCGCCGGAGGCAGGCCGCGCCTGGCCTCGACCGCGGCGCTGTCGGTGAAGCCGTTTTTCTCGTCGTAGAGCACGACGTTCTCGTCGATCAGCTGGCACAGGTCCTTGTCGTTCGAGCAGATCACCACGCGCCCGCCGTCGTCGGCACAGCGCCGGGCCAGCGTGCCGATGACGTCGTCGGCCTCGCAGCCGGGCTCGACGATCAGCGGCATGCCCAGGGCGCGCACGAAGTCGTGGATCGGCCGGATCTGCGTGCGCAGCTCGTCGTCCATTTCGCCCCTGTGGGCCTTGTAGGGGGGAAAGATATCGTTTCTGAAGTTGCCGCCGGGCGGGTCGAACACCACGGCGATCGGCACCCCGGAGAACTCGCGCCGCAGCTTGTCGAGCATGTTGAATATGCCGCGGATGGCATTGGTGGGGTGGCCGCTCTTGGTGGTCAGCATCGGCAGGGCGTGGTAGGCGCGAAACATGAAGGCCGAGCCGTCCACCAGCACCAGCGAGGGCGGGGATTTCCAGCCGGTATAGTTGCGCACCGTCTCGCTCATCGCCCCACCGCATGTCTGGTTTTTCAGTCCGAGCGATTATAGGAGCGGCCTTCTGGAGGGGTTTCGCCGAGGATCCGAATCCGGGATTCGCCGGGGCCGTGCTGCTGTGCGGGGGCGCCCTGGTGACGGTGTTCCTGATGCAGGCGTTCGGGCTGGAGCCCTGCCCGCTGTGCTGGCTGCAGCGTCTGGCGGTCTTGCAGGTGCTGCTGTTTGGCTTGCTGGGGCTGCTCTCCACCGGAAAAGCCTGGGTCTGGACCGGCTGGTGGGGCGCTGTGCTGGGGGTGCTCATCGGCGCCGCTCTGGCGCTGCGCCATCTCTGGCTGCAGCAATTGCCCGCCGATGAGGTGCCCAGCTGTCTGCCCGACGTCGGCTGGCTGCTCGAGACCCTGTCGCCGCTGGAGATGATCTGGGCCATCATCGCCGCCGACGGCGACTGCGCCCAGATCGATCTGTCGATTCTGGGCGTCAGCATTCCCGGCATGATGCTGCTGCTGTGCCTGGCCTGCGCTGCGTCGCTGGGGTGCTCGGTGCGGGCGCTGGCGCTTCGCACCGCCTGAGCCGGCGCTCGGCGCTCGGCGTTATCATTCGCGGCTTTTTGCGCGTCGGGGGGTCTGCGTGCGGTTGAGTTTTGAATTCTTTCCGCCCCAGACCGAGCAGGGGGTGGAGCACCTGGAGCGGGCCTGCCAGGGGCTGGCGGCGGCACGGCCGGACTACTTTTCGATCACGGGATCGACCGGCGGACAGAGCGCCCGGCAGACATTTGACTGGGTCGGCCGCGTGCGCGATCTGACCGATGTCGAGGTGCGCCCCCACCTGACCTGCACCCGAAGCGATCAGCTGCGCGACCTGCTGCGGCAATACCTCGACATCGGGGTGCGCGGTCTGGTGCTGCTGCGCGGTGACGCCGAGCGGGAGGACGGCGATCTCGGGAGCGCCGAGGACCTGGTTCGCCTGGTGCGCTCCGAGCTGGGCGACCGGGTTGAGATCGCCGTGGCGGCCTATCCGGAGGTGCACCCCAAGGCGGCCGATTCCGAGGCCGATTTCGCCAGTTTTCGCGCCAAGGTTGAGGCCGGTGCAGACCTGGCCATTACCCAGCTGTTCTACCACCCCGAGGCCTACAGCGCCTTTCAGGAGCGCTGCGCCGCCGCCGGGCTGGACATTGACATCGTCGCCGGCGTCATGCCGATCAGCTATGCCCGGCGGCTGCTGAACATGTGCGATCGCTCGGGGGTCGACATCCCGCGCTGGATGCGCGAGCGCATCGAGGCCTTCGGCGATGACGATGACGCGCTGCGCGCATGGGGCATCGACGTGGTCGGCCGGCTGTGCGACGACCTGATCGCGCGCGGCGCCCCGGGCTTCCACTTCTACGCGATGAATCGCGCCGAGCCCTCCCTGCAGCTGTCCGCCCGGGTGCCCCGGTGAGCGATTCCGACGGCGGCAGGCGCAAGGGCGCACCGGCGATGCGGCGGCTGGGCGGGGAGCACCTGCGCGAGCTCAACAATTCGCTCTCCTTTGACAGGCAGCTCTACCGCGAGGACCTGGCCTGCTCGCGCGCGCACGCCGCCGGATTGGCGAAGATCAGGGTGCTGTCCGCGCGGGAGCACAAGGCCATCAGGCAGGGGCTGGATCAGATCGAGTCCGAGATCGAGCAGGGGCGCTTTCCCTGGAGCGATGCGCTTGAGGACATCCACATCAACATCGAGACGCGCCTGACAGAACTCATCGGCGACACCGGAAAAAAGCTGCACACCGGGCGCTCGCGCAACGATCAGGTCGCCACCGACCTGAGGCTGTGGGTGCGCGGCGCCATCGATCGGATAGACAGCCTGATCAGCCAGGTTCAGGCCGTGCTGCTGGACCTGGCCGAGAATGAGGCGGCCTCGCCCATGCCCGGCTTCACCCACCTGCAGAGCGCCCAGCCCGTGACCCTGGGGCATCACCTGATGGCCTGGGTCGAGATGCTCGAGCGCGACCGGCAGCGCCTGGCCGACTGCCGCATTCGGGTCAACGTCTCCCCGCTGGGGGCGGGCGCGCTGGCCGGCTCGCCGTATCCCATCGACCGGCGCTACGTCGCCCGGCAGATGGGCTTCAGCGACATCACCCGCAATTCAATGGATGCGGTGTCGGACCGCGATTTCGCGGTGGAGTGCGTCTTCGACCTGACGCTGATGATGGTCCACCTGTCGCGCATGGCCGAGGAGATTGTGCTGTGGTGCTCGCATCCCTTCGGCTTTGCGGTCCTGGATGATGCGGTCTGCACCGGCTCCTCGATCATGCCCCAGAAGAAGAACCCCGACATTCCCGAGCTGATCCGCGCCAAGAGCGGCCGCTCCATCGGCTCCCTCAATGCGCTGCTGGTGATGCTGAAGGGCCAGCCGCTGGCCTACAACAAGGACAACCAGGAGGACAAGGAGCCGGTGTTCGACATGGTGCGCACGGCGGAGCTGTCGCTGCGGGGTTTTGCAGAGGTCGCCGCCGGGCTGCGCTTCGACCGGGAGGCCATGCGGCGCAGCGCCAGCGAGGGGCATTCCACGGCGACGGATCTGGCCGATGCGCTGGTGCGCGAGGGCATGCCGTTTCGCGACGCCTACGCCCAGGTGCGCAAGCTGGTCGCCCAGGCCGACAAGCTCGGCAAGGGGCTGCCCGAGCTGAGCGAGGAGGAAATCCGCAGTGTGGTGCCCGAGGCGGGCGCCGATCTGCGGCGCGCGCTGACGCTCGAGGCCTCGATCGCCAGCAGGAGGTTTTCCGGCGGCACGGCCCCGATGCGGGTGCGCGCGGCGGTGCGCATTGCGCGCAGGCGCCTGGGATTTCCGAAGCGCCGCAGCTGAGATCCGCCGTGGCCGAGAGTCCGTTTCGCCAGTACGACATTCGCGGCATCGTCGGCGAGGCCATCACGCCCGACCTGGCCCGCAGTGTCGGGCGCGCCCTCGGCTCGCTGCTGCTCCAGGGTGCGCGCGTCGCCCTCGGGCGCGACTGCCGGCATTCCAGCGCTGAATTGCAGGGGCAGCTGGCGGCGGGGCTGTGCGAGGCCGGCTGCGATGTGCTCGATGTCGGCATGGTGCCGACGCCGGCGCTCTACTTTGCCGCCATGCGCTATGCCTCAGGCTGCGGGGTCATGGTCACCGGCAGCCACAACCCCTCGAACCACAACGGCTTCAAGCCGCTTCTGGGCGGCATCAACCCCCCGGCCGAGGTGCTGCAGGTGCTGCGGCGGCGCTGCGATGCGGGCATCCGGCCGGCGCTGCACCGGGGCAGCGTCCGGGAATTTTCGGTCGAGGCCGACTATCTGCGCAGCGCTGCGGCGGCGCTGCGGCCGATTCGCCATCCGCTGCACGTGGTCATCGATGCGGGCAACGGCGCTGCCGGGGACATGGCTGTGAAGTTTTTCGAGCGCATCGGCTGCCTGGTCACCCCGCTGTTCTGCGACCCCGACGGCGACTTTCCCAACCACCACCCCGACCCGGTCGTCCCGGACAACCTCATCCACCTGCGCCGCACCGTGCGCGAGCAGGGCGCCGACCTGGGGCTGGCCTATGACACCGACGGCGACAGGCTCGGCGTGGTCGCCTCCGACGGACGCATCGTGCCCTGCGATCGCGTGCTGGCGCTGCTGATGAGCGCGCTGCTGATCGATCACCCCGGCGCCGCCTGCGTCTACGATGTCAAGTGCAGCGATGCGCTGCCCCAGACCGTCGAGCGCCTCGGCGGGATTGCCCACCTGAGCCGCACCGGACACACGCTCGTCAAGGCGCGCATGAGGGGAACCGGGGCGCTGCTGGCGGGGGAGTTCAGCGGGCACATCTGCTTTGCGGACCGCTGGTGCGGCATGGACGATGCGCTCTATGCCGGAGCCCGGCTGATTGAGGGGATTGACTCGGGTTTGGACATGGACGGCGTCTTGGCGCAGCTGCCGGTGCGCGTCGGAACCCCGGAGCTGTATGTCCCCGTCGGCGATGTCGACAAATTTGCAATGGTTGAGGCGCTACAGTGCAATCCGTCCTGGCTGGGCGCCCCGGAGCGCATCATCGGCATTGACGGCGTGCGCGCCGAGTGGCCCGACGGCTGGGGGCTGATCCGCGCCTCCAACACCACTCCGGCGCTGACTCTGCGGCTCGAGGGGCACACCGAGGCGGCTCTGGAGGGCATATACAATCGCCTGTCTTTTGCGCTGCAGCAGGTGGGCGCCCAGCCCCCGCCGCTTGAGATACTGACGGAGGATCCCCTTGACTGATGCGGACAATCCCGGTTCGCTGAGCGGAGCCGAGCACCGTCAGATCGCCCAGGCCCTCGGCGATGCGCTCCCCTACATCCAGCGCTTCCGGCACCTGACCATGGTGGTCAAGCTGGGCGGGGCGGCGCTGGATTCGGATGAGGCACTCAATTTTCTGGCGCGCGACCTGGCGGTGCTGCACCTGGTCGGCATGCGCCCCGTGGTGGTGCATGGCGGCGGCAAGTCGGTCGGGGCGCTGTCGCAGCGCCTCGGGCTTGAGCCCCGCTTCCGAGACGGCCTGCGCATCACCGATTCCGAAACCATGGAGGTGGTCGAGATGGTCCTGGCCGGATCGCTGAACAAGCGCATTGCCGGGTGCATCAATCAATTCGGCGGCTCCGCCGTCGGCATCAGCGGGGTCGACGGGTCGCTGCTGCGCGCCCGGCGCCTGTCCGAAGAGCTGGGGCAGGTCGGCGAAGTCGCCTCGGTTCGAACCGGGCTGATCGAGGATCTCTGCCGCGACGGCCACATCCCGGTGATCGCCCCGGTGGCGCGCACCGATGACGGCGCCGCCTGCAACATCAATGCCGACGAGGTCGCAGCCAGTCTGGCGGCAGCGCTCGGCGCCGGCAAGCTGTTTCTGGTCAGCAATGTCGACGGGGTGCTCGATGCCGAGGGGGCGCTGGTCTCGCAGCTCGACGCCGAGGGCACCCGCACCCTGATCGAGGAGGGCGCCATCGCCGGCGGCATGCTGCCCAAGGTGCGCTGCGCGCTCAAGGCGCTCGACGCCGGGGTCGAGGCGGTTCACATCCTCAACGGCCTTCACGAGCACGCCGTGCTGCTCGAGCTGCTGACCCACCGGGGCATTGGCACGCTGATCACCCGCTCCGGGCGGGGGCAGCCTTGAGGTATCTGCGCGGGGTTTTGATCGGGCTCAGCATTGCCCTGGCGGGCGGCTTCGGCCTCGGCTTCGCCTACAGCTACCCCCCTCTCATGATTGCGGCGGCCTTCAAGGCGCAGCTGCTGTGCATCGGCGTCTTTGAGGGCGGGCGCACCCCGGAGCACGTGCTCAGCCAGGAGCTGAGCGAGTTCGGCTATCTCTCCGGCGATGTCGATATGCAGGAGGGGCGCACCGAGGCCAGCTTTCTCGGGCTGATGGGGCGCAGCGCGCAGTTTCAGCCCGGCTGGGGATGCCGGCTGCCCTTTGGCCTGGAGGCGCCGCTGCCCGAAGTCGCCCCGGTGCAGGGCGATGACGATCTCGACC
The DNA here is from genome assembly GCA_001750645.1 of Gammaproteobacteria bacterium AqS3. GTDB lineage: Bacteria > Pseudomonadota > Gammaproteobacteria > MEIF01 > AqS3 > AqS3. Next base: position 17,403 of record MEIF01000031.1, on the reverse strand, counting down.
TGATGCGCTCGGACAATGCCGATCTGGTCGAGGCAGTCGAGGCCTGGTTTGAACCCGATCTGAAAACCCACGCCGTGCTCGTCGCCGACGCCTCCGGCGTGCTGCACGAGGCATACGCACAGGGGGTCGCACCGGACAGCGCCCTGATCGGCTGGTCGATGTCGAAGAGCGTGGTGCACGCCCTGGTGGGGCGGCTGGTGCAGCAGGGCCTGCTGAGCTCTCTGGACGAGCCGCTGCCGCAGCCGCTCTGGCACCACCACCCCGACGACCCGCGCGCGGCGATCACGTGGGAGCATCTGCTGCGCATGGGCAGCGGTCTGGAGTGGGACGAGGACTACGGGACGCTCTCGGACGCCACGCGCATGCTGCTGGCGGCGCGCAGCGTTGAGCAGATCCCGGCGGCCAAGCCGCTGGTGCATCCGGTCGGGACGCACTGGCAGTATTCCAGCGGCACCAGCAACCTGCTGTCGGCGGCGGCGGCCTCGCTGGTTCCCGATGACCTCCAGCCGATGCGCACCCTGCTGTTCGAGCCGCTCGGCATGCAGACGGCCTACGCCGGCACCGATGCGCGCGGCAACATCGTCGGCTCCTCATACCTCGCAGCCTCGGCGCGCGACTGGGCCAAGTTCGGCAGGCTCTATCTTCAGGACGGGGTCTGGCAGGGCGAGCGGCTCCTGCCCGAGGGCTGGGCTGCCCACGCCGCATCGGAGGCCGCGCTGGACCAGAGCGGCGAGGATGTCGGGCGCTACGGGGCGCACTGGTGGCGCAATCCGGAGCGGGGCGATGACGGGGCCTACTACCCCGGGCTGCCCGTCGACGCCTTCAGCGCCGAGGGATTTGACGGGCAGTTCCTGTTTGTCATCCCCTCGCGCGGTCTGGTGCTGCTCAGGCTCGGCGCCCGCGCACCGGAGCGGGAGCTGCTGGCCGAGCGCATGGCGGCAATCCTGGACGCTCTGGAGGGTTAGCCCCGAGCCCGGCGCTCTGCGATCAGCCCGGCGTAGCCGCTGCGAAAATTTGGATGCTGCAGGGTGTAGCCGGACTCGATCAGGCGGTCGTTGCGGCAGCGCTTGTTCGGGGCCGCGGCGAGCCGGGCGAGGGCGGCCTCCGGCGCCGGTCGCCTCGGCCGCACGCCCAGCCGGCGCTGCAGCCAGCGGATGATCTCAATGCGGGGGGCGGGCTCGCTGTCGACGCCCAGCAGCACCGAGCGCTCCGCTGCACCGCCCGCGCGGCTCAGGGTCAGATGCCCGAGCAGGCCGACGGCATCCGTGATGTGGATTCGATTGCCGTAGCGGGAGCGGGAGGGGGAGGGGTCCTGATCGGGGTAGATCCAGCCCTCGGCGGCTTCCTCGAGCAGGGCGCTGCGGCCCTCGCCGTAGCCGTAGATGCCGCCCAGCCGCACGGCGAGATCGCCCGGCCTCAGCAGGCTCTCGGCCTCGAGCATCCGCCGGCCGCGAAAATTCCGGGGGCGGGTCGGGGAGTCCTCGTCGACCCAGCTGCCGTCGTCCTGTGCGTAGACGGCCGTGCTGGAGACGAATATCAGCGGCGTGCCGCCTATCGATCTCAGGGCGTTTTCGAGCCCCCTGACATAGGCTGCGGCATAGCCGGCGTCGTCCCGGCTGTCCGGGGTCAGGCAGTAGACCGCCGCGTCAAAGCGGTCGTCCAGCCCGTCCAATCCGGCGCCCTGGACGACGTCCAGTTTGAGGGGGTTGAGATCGGGGGGGATCAGCTCGGCGCGCCGTCGCCCGGCCCAGATTTGCACCCCCTGCTGCCGCAGGAGTCTGGCCAGCGATCCGCCCACGGCGCCGGATCCGAAGCAGAGAATGCGCACGGCAGCTCCGGCGAGGTCGTGTCCCATAATATTGCCCTCCCGCCGCATCGAGCCTGCCGTGAGCGCCACGCAACCGCCCCCGCTGCACAAGCTGCCGGTTGCCAAGCTCAAGGGGGTCGGCGCCAAGCTGGCCGAGACGCTCGTCGAGGCCGGCATTCTCACCGTGCAGGACGTGCTGTTCACCCTCCCGCTGCGCTACGAGGATCGAACCCGCGTCAGCCCCATCAGCGATCTGACCGCGGACGCCCGCGCCCAGGTCGAGGGTGAAATCGTCCACGTCAATGTGATCAACACCCGGGCGCGCAATCGCCGCCTGCTGAAATACCGCATCGCCGATCATTCCGGCGAGCTCCACGTCACCCTGTTTCGCTTCTACCCCAGCCAGCTGCGCACCATCCGCACCGGCAACCGGGTGCGGCTGTTCGGCCAGCCCAAGCGCAACGGGCTGCTCGGCTGGGAGATGGTGCATCCGGAGTACAAGCTGATCGACCCGGGGCGGCCCGAGCCGCTGGCCGACACGCTGGATCCGATCTACCCCAGCCGCGGCGACATCAGCTCGGAGCGGATGCGCCGCATCACCGGCAATGCGCTGGAGTGGATGCGCGCCCATCCGCCCGAGGACTGGGCGCCCCAGCCCGACGCCCCCTCGCTGGCCGAGGCGCTGCAGCTGCTGCACCGGCCGACTCCGGATGTCTCGCTGCAGATGCTGGAGGAGGGGGTGCATCCCTGCCAGCGACGCCTGGCCTTTGAGGAGCTGCTGGCGCAGCGCATCGCCCTGCTCGAGAACAAGCAGCGCATGCGCTCGCTGGCAGCCCCGGCGATGCGTCCCGAGCGCGATTTGGGGGCCGAGCTGATCAGGCGCCTTCCCTTTTCGCTGACCGGGGCGCAGAGGCGCTGCGCGCGCGAGATCACCGCCGACATGCAGCGGGATTTTCCGATGCAGCGGCTGCTGCAGGGCGATGTCGGGTCGGGCAAGACCGTGGTGGCGGTGCTGGCGGCGCTCTGGGCGATGGCCGACGACTACCAGATCGCCCTGATGGCGCCGACGGAAATCCTCGCCGAGCAGCACTTCATCAACATCTCCGAGTGGATGACCAGCCTGGGGCGGCAGACCGAGTGGCTCACCGGCAGCGTCAAGGGCAGGGCGCGCGCCGAGGCGCTGGAGCGGCTGCGCACCCAGACCTCGCCGGTGGTGGTCGGCACGCACGCGCTGCTTGAGGAGCCGGTCAAGTTTCGCCGGCTGGGGCTGGTCATCATCGATGAGCAGCACCGCTTTGGGGTCGAGCAGCGCTGGCAGCTCAACGCCAAGGCTCCGGAGGGCACCTCGCCGCACCAGCTGATCCTGACCGCAACGCCCATCCCGCGCACGCTGGCGATGACGCTCTACGCCGATATGGATGTCTCCAAGCTGGACGAATTGCCGCCGGGGCGCAAGCCCATCAAGACCAGCCGCCAGCCCTGGAGCCGGCGCGGCGAGCTGATTGCCCTGATGCGCAGGCGCTGCCTCGAGGGCAGGCAGTGCTACTGGGTCTGCCCCCTGATCGACGAATCCGACGCCGTGCCGGCGGCTGCCGTGCTCGACTCGGCCAAGGAGCTGGCCCGGGCCATGCCGGACGTGCGCGTCGAGGTGGTGCACGGGCGCATGAGCAGCGCCGAGCAGAGCCGCATCCTGCGCGCCTTTCGCAGCGGCGACATCGACGTGCTGGTCGCCACATCGGTGATCGAGGTCGGGGTCGACATTCCCAACGCCAGCATCATGCTGATCGAGAACGCCGAGCGCTTCGGGCTGGCGCAGCTGCACCAATTGCGCGGGCGGGTCGGGCGCGGTCCGCGCGAGAGTTTCTGCGTGCTGCTGCACCCGGACGATCTGGAGCCGAACCAGGTCGAGCGGCTCGATGCGCTGGTCAGGAGCAACGACGGCTTTGCCATCGCCGAGGCGGATCTGCGCCTGCGCAGGGAGGGCGAGCTGCTGGGAACGCAGCAGAAGGGGATGCCGGCGCTGCGCATCGCCAACTACGGGCGCGACAGCGATTTACTGAGCGGGGTGCGCCGCAGCGCCGACGCCCTGCTGCGCAGCGATCCGGAGCGAGCGCACCGCATCCTGGAGCGCTGGATCAACCTTGATGCGATCCGCTTTCATCAGGTCTGAATCAGGCCGCCAGGTGCGGCGGGGGGTGCGGCGGGCGGTGCGCCGGTTCAGTCTCAGTCCTGATCGATGAAGGCAATGGCGTCAATTTCAACCAGGGCGTCCTTGGGCAGCGCAGCCACGCCGATCGCCGCGCGCGCCGGATAGGGCTCGGTGAAGCGCTGCTTCATGATCTGGTTGATCAGCTGGAAGTGGATCAGGTCGGTCAGGTAGACCGTCAGCTTGACAATGTCGGCGAGGCTGCCGCCGGCCGTCTGAATGACCGCCTCGAGGTTGTCGATGACCTGAATCGCCTGGGCTTCAATGCCCTCGGCCATGAGTGCGGTGCGGGGGTTCAGCCCGATCTGGCCCGAGACGAATAATGTCCCGCTGTGCATGACTGCCTGGGAATACGGGCCCAAGGCCTCCGGTGCGCGGGTGGTGCTGATGATTTTTCGGCTCATTTTGTCGGTGACTCAAAGAAGCGTTCGGCGGAGTCTACTAGTTTGCTCTGGGTCAGTTTTTTCAGTATCTCATTCAGGTGGACGAGATTCTCGACCTGAATCTTGAAATAGAGGTCGGCCTGCTCGTCTTTCCGGGTGTACTGCGTCCCCGAGATGAAGATGTTGTTCTCGCTCAATATCTGCGTGATGCTGGAGAGCACCTTGGTGCGGTCGGGGGCGCGCAGGTAGATCTGCGTGTCAAAGCTTCGCCCCAGCTTTTGGTCGGACCAGCGCAGCGGGATGAGGCCGCCCCCGTCCGGCGGATGCGCATCGAGGCACTTTTGCTGATGCACCTGCAGGGCCGATCCGGGGCGCATCAGACCCCGGATCGAATCGCCCGGTATCGGCAGGCAGCAGGGGGCGAATTCCACGGGCAGCCCCTCGGTGCCCTGAATTTCCAGCGCCTCCTCGTCGGGCAGGTGCGGCTGCTGGTTGGTCAGCTGCTGGGCAATCAGGCGGGGATGGCGCTGCCACATGCCGATGTCCTTGAGGACGCGGCTGAACTGATCGGGCTCCAATTTGAGCAGCTGGCACAGCTCCCGGCGCTGCGTCTGTCCGATCGCCCGCAGCGATGTGCCCATTTGCTCGAGCGTCTCCTGGAGCATGCGCTGGCCCAGCTTTTCGGCATCGCTCTGGACTGCGTCCCGGTAGAACTTGCGGATCGACCCCTGCGCCTTGGGCGTGGTGACAAAGGCGAGCCAGGAGGTCTGCACTTTCCGCTTGCGGGATTTGATGATCTCGACCATGTCGCCGTTCTGCAGCCGGCGATCGAGCGGGGCGATCTGGTTGTTGATGCGGCACCCGGCGGCACGATGTCCGAGCTCGTCGTGCACGGCATAGGCGAAGTCGAGGGCGCAGGCGTCCAGCGGCAGCAGGAACAGATCGCCCTGGGGGGAGTAGGTCTGCAGTTTGTTGGGAGCCAGCTCGCCGGCCGCCCCGTGCAGAAACTCGATGTCGTCGTCGGTGATCTTGCTCAGGGCGTCGAGCCGCTTCAGCCACGGGCGCGCCGCCTTCTGGGCGGCGTCGGGCTGATTGTTGCGCCAGTACCAGGCGAATCCCTGCACGGCGCGCTCGTGCATTTCCCGGGTGCGGATGTGGATGGCGACCTGGTTGCCTCCGCCGGGGGCGAACACCACGGTGCGCAGGGCTTTGTAGTCATTGTCCTTGGGCAGGGCGATGTAGTCCGCAAAGCGCTCCAGAATCGGTTTGTAGAGGCGGTGCAAAACCCCCAGAACCTGGTAGCAGGTGTTCTCGTCCTCGACGACGATCTGCATGCGGAGCAGGCGCAGCAGCGGGGCGCACTTCTGGCGCAGGTCGTCGACATTGATGCTGTCGGCCTGCAGCCGGCTGTTGCGCTTCAGGCGCGTGTACAGGGCGTTGGCATGAAACTCGTCGGGATAGAAGCCGGCTTCGATGTCCAGCTCTGCCAGGGCGCCGGAGACCTGCTTTGAGATGGCGTTGAACAGCCTCGTGCGCGGCCCCCGGGTGCGGTTCAGCTCGCTGCACAGCATCTCGTAGAACTGCGGCTCCAGCACCTCCAGACACTTGTCTTCCAGCTCTGTGCGCTCCGCCGTGAACCCCATGCGCAGCGCCAGCGGGACGTAGAGGTCGAGCGTCTGGCGGGCGATGCGCCGCTTCTTCTGTGCCTCCAGGGGCTGCAGCGTGCGCATGTTATGGAGTCGATCGCAGATTTTGATGATGCCGACGCGGATGTCGTTCTGCAGGGCCTGGGCGAAGCGCCGAAAGGTGTTGGCGTCGACGTGGTCGCGCTTGAGGTTCTTGGCTTTGAGTTTGGTCAGCGCCTCGACGATCTGCGCCACATCGGGGCTGATTTCGGTGCGCAGCTTGTGGATGCCGCAGTCGCTGTCTTCGAGCACGTCGTGCAGCAGTGCGGCTCTCAGGGCATCCAGATCAAGGTGCATGTCGGCCGCCAGGATGGCGACCTCGGTGGGGTGGGTGATGTAGGGGTCATTGCTGGCGCGCAACTGGCCGCGATGGCAGCCTTCGGCAAATTTCCAGGCTTCCTCAAGGAAGCTCCGCTCGGATGAGTCGAGGTAGGCGGCTCGGACCAGCAGCCGATTAAGCGGTTCGGTGGAAATGGTCTTCGGTTCTGAGATGCTCTTCATCCTGCATCAGAATATCGGGTGTGGTGACGCCGTCGGCAATGTTGCGCAGCGCCTCAACGGTTGCGGTTGAGTCGCCCAAGTGCTCGCCGCTCTGCTTGATCTGCCGAGCCCGCCTTGAGGCCACCAGCACGAGTTTGAAAATATTGTCAACATTTTCGAGGCAATCTTCTACGGTTACGCGCGCCATATTGTCGTGATTTCCAATGCCCAGCGGCGCGCATTATAGGGGGTGTCCAAAGCGCCGCCGGGGGGACTCAGGTGAGCGGGCTGGCCAGCAGTTTCTCTGCGGTGCGCCGGCCGTGTGCAGGATCGATGCTGCCGCCCGAGAGCACCTGACACAGCTCCTCCAGGGTGCACTCAAAGTTTTGGTTGACCAGGCAGTGCGTGAAGCTGCGGTACTGGGCGATCTCATTCAGGGCGCCGGCCAGCCTTCTCTCGATGACGGTCTCTCGGTCCAGCGCCCGATCCATCAGCCGCTTGCGCAGCACATCGAGCGAGGGCGGCAGAATCAGCACGGATTGGCTGTCGAGATCCTGCTGCATGACCTGCAGTGCGCCCTGGCAGTCGATCTCAAGCAGAACCGTCAGCCCCGCCTCAAGCCGGCGCTCGACTTCGCTCCGGCTGGTGCCGTAGTGATGGCCGAACACTTCGGCTGACTCGATGAACTCGCCGGCCTCCCGCATCCGCTGAAAAGTCCCGGCATCGGTGAAGTGGTAGTCGGCGCCGTCCACCTCTCCGGGGCGGCTCGACCGGGTGGTGTGCGAAATGCTGAGCCGGATATGGCTGCACTCGGGCCGCTGCAGGGCGGCCTTGAGCAGCGAGGTTTTGCCCGCCCCCGAGGGTCCGGAAACGATGAAGAGATTTCCGCGACCCGCCATTCGGTGCCCGTCCCAAATCCTGTGGCCTATAATTTTAAGTCACGCCGCCGCGCGTATTTTTGGAGAAGAGACCCATGGACATGAATTTTTCGCCTGAAGATTTGGCTTTTCAGCAGGAAGTGCGGGGGTGGATCAAGGAAAACTACACCGCTGATATGCAGGAGAAGATGGCCCGAAGCGCGCACGGCTACCTGCCCAAGGAAGATCAAATACGCTGGCAGAAGGCGCTTCACAAAAAAGGCTGGATCGGCCTCAACTGGCCGGTTGAATACGGCGGTCCGGGGTTCACCGTCACGCAGCGCTATCTATACAACATCGAGATGGGAGCCGCCGGCGCTCCCGGTGTCATGCCCTTCGGCCTCTCGATGGTCGCCCCGGTGATCATGAAATTCGGCACCCCGGAGCAGAAGGATCGCTACCTGCCGGACATCCTGGCCTCGAATGTCTGGTGGTGCCAGGGGTATTCCGAGCCGGGTTCGGGCTCCGACTTGGCCAGCCTCAAGACGCGCGCCGAGGACAGGGGCGATCACTACCTGGTCAACGGCCAGAAGATCTGGACCACGCTGGCACAGCACGCCGACTGGATCTTCTGCCTGGTGCGCACGGCGGACACCGGCAAGCGCCAGGAGGGCATCTCCTTCCTGCTGATCGACATGAAGACCCCCGGCGTGACGGTGCGCCCCATCATCATGCTGGACCAGACCGGCGGCGGCGAGCAGGAGATCAACGAGGTGTTCTTTGAGGATGTCGAAGTCCCCAAGGAAAACCTCATCGGCGAGGAGGGCAAGGGCTGGACCTGCGCCAAATACCTGCTTGAGTTTGAGCGCGGCAACCCCTACTCAGCGCAGCTCAAGAAGCAGATCACCAAGGTGCGCCGCATCGCCTCAATGGAGTACAACGGCAGCACGGCGCTGATTGACGACCCCGAGTTCAAGGCGCGGCTGGCGGAGCTGGAGGTGCAGACGCTGTCGATGGAGTTCACCGAACTGCGCATTCTGGGCTCGCTCAGCACCGGCCAGAATGTCGGCCCCGAATCCTCGCTGCTGAAAGCCCGCGGCACCGAGATCGGCTGCGAGCTGACCGAGCTGGCCATGCTGGCGGCGTCCCACTACGGGCTGGTGCATCAGGTCTCCCCGCACGCCGAGCGGGGCGTGCTCAACGAGCCGAAGGTCGGCCCGGAGCACTCCTTCAACACCACCAACCGCTACTTCAACTACCGCAAGGCGCCGATTTACGCAGGCTCCAACGAAATCCAGCGCAACATCATTGCCAAGCTGGTGTTGGGGCTTTAACCGAGGGAGTCATCGCTTGCGCGTCCTGATTTCACCTGCGAAAAAACTCGATTTTGAGTCTGCCGGCGGGGCGGCTGCGGGGGCGCTGAGCGAACCCGAATTTATCGACCGCGCCGGGCAGCTGGTCAGGGTCATGCGCCGCCACAGCATTGGCGATCTGCGCCGGCTGATGAACATCAGCGAGCCGCTGGCGCGACTCAACCGGCAGCGCTTTGCCGAGTGGGGCGATGCCGGCGAGGCGCCGCGCGCAGCGATACACGCCTTTCAGGGCGATGTCTACGTCGGTCTGGAGGCCGAGCAAATGAGCCGGGCTGATCTCAGATATGCGCAGAAGCACCTGCGCATTCTCTCGGGTCTCTACGGGCTGCTGCGCCCACTGGACGCCATCCAGCCCTATCGGCTGGAAATGGGCAGCCGCCTCAAGACCCGGCGAGGGGCGACGCTCTACGACTTCTGGGGAAGCGATCTGACCGATGCGCTCAATGCCGAGGTTGAGCGCACCCGCAACCCGATCTGGGTCAACCTCGCCTCGCAGGAATACGCCGGGGTCCTGCAGCTGCGGCAGCTGAGGGGGCGCGTGATTGAGCCGCAGTTCCGCGATCTGAAAAACGGCGCCTACAAGGTCATCAGTTTCTTCGCCAAAAAGGCCAGGGGTGCACTGGCGCGCTTCATCATTGTCAACCGCATCAAGCGGGTCGAGGATCTGCTCGACTTTGACGGCCTCGGCTATCGCCACAGCCCCGAGCACTCCAGCGAGGCCAAGCCGGTTTTTCTGAGGGATTGACTGAGCACGCCGTCAAGGCTGCTCAGCACACCGCAGCTTGGATGGGAAAAGCGCCCAGCCCAGCGCTGAACAGCTGCCGATGCGGCCGAATGCGACGGTGTCGTCTGATGCGCTGCGGAGCGCGTTAATCTCTTCGAGTGGTGCAGGTATGCGGGCGACTGCTCGGCAGCGGTGACGCCTCTGGCCACCCCCGAGCTGCGGATCAGCGCTGCCTCTTGGATTGCGACGGCATTGCTCAGCTATCCGATCTATGCCCGCTTTCGGTTCAAGGCCGATTTTGCCCGCTTCACCTCGTCCGGGCGCTGAGTTACCGGTTCAGGCCGGCGGCTATATATAATCCCGCCCGAACGCTCGTCCGATCCGAACTAGCGAGGCAGCCAAACGATGAAGAATTGGAGTGTTATGGGGCGGTTTTTTCTGACAGTTCTGGCGCTTGCGGCGTGGATGCTGTCCCCGCAGGCGGCGGCGGGGTGCTCCAGCGAACACCTGGTCGATCAGGCCAAGGAGAGGCAGACCAGGGAGCAGGTCAAGGAATTCTGCGAGTTCAGCTACACCTTTGAGGCACCCATTGACGAGATCCTCAACATCGTGATCGGCATTGAGACGGACAGCGGCATGGGCACCGGGTTTTTGGTCGATGCCGAAGCCGGATTGGTGCTCACCAGCGCCGAGGTTGTGCGGGACTCCAAGCACCTTGCCGCATCGCCGACCGACGAAGTCGGCGTTCCGCTGGGCAAGTTTGAGGCGAAGCTGGTCGGGCAGGACGACGAGATCAACCTGGCGCTGCTGCAGGTCAATGCCTTTGCACTGTATGGATTCCCCCAGGCCGAGCTGGCGCTGCCGGAAGTCATGGCCGAACTGGCCGGCGGCGATGAAGTGTTCGCAATCGGCAGCCCGCTGGCAGAGGAGCAGTTTTTGGTGGCGGGGACCAACCTCGGCTCCAGCGGCGAGGAGGCGCTTCAGATTGAAATGGACTACGGTGCGGGATTTTCCGGCGCCCCGCTGATTCATGTCCCGACCGCCGCCGTGATCGGCGTGACGGACTATCGCTATGTGCGCCGGGGCAACCCCGTTCGCAGGGTGATCAGCGCCCCCCGTGCGGCGATATTCATCGACAAGGTTCGCAACTCCCTGAGCGGCGAGCCTCCGAGCGACGAGATGCTCTCCGAGAAAATCACGCGCTCGGTCAATCTTGAAAAACTGCGCCCCCACGTCGAGGGGCTCGAGGAATTCAGCCCCGGTGCCTACCATCAAAGCGTCGGTCCGGCGAGTTTGCAGTTCATCACGCCGGTCATCGTGGCACGGCATGACTTTGTGACGGCGGACAGCCATGCCGAGCAGATGGTTCAGGAGGTTGGGCAGCGCCAACTCAGAGCCCGCGAGGCCTCTCAACTCGCCATTCAGGAGGCTGAGAACCAAATAGCCCTGCTGAGGGGAGAATGGGCCGGGGAGCTGAACGACCTTGAGACGAGCAAGATAAAACTGGTTGAACAGAAAACCAGAATTCAGGACAGCCTGGAGAGGGCGAGAGGCAAGGCGGAGCAGGGCCAGGCCAAGCAGGTGAGGAAACTGGAGTCGCAGAGGGGCAAGTTTCAAAAAATCAAAGACAAAATTCTCGCCCGGATGGAGGCCGCCCGGGAAAAAGCGGGTTCGGCAAAAAACAAGCGCCTTGAAAAACTGCAGCTCAACAAGGCGCGTTTTGAGGAGTCCAGGGCCAAGATAGAGTCCAAGGCCGAGGCGGCGCGCGCCCGGGCGGATCAGGAGCGGGAGAAGGTGCGTCAGTTCTCCGCCGATGAAATTGAGGCCGCCGGTGATGATGCGGATCTGGTGGCGACGATCAAAAGGCAGTCCGAGGCTGACCTGCGGCTCATTGATGCGGATCAGACCGCTGACATGGAATTTTTCCAGGCCGACATCAATATGCTGAACAGCAGGATCGCTGATGCGGAGGAGCAGATCAAGGCGGCTGGCGAGGGCGATGTGGTCTTTGACACCTCCCCGTTTGACGCCGACATCGCCCCCATAGACGACGAGATTGAGACGATCAGCAATCAGATCGCCGCCATTCAAAACGGCGAGGTGGTTTTTGACAGCTCGGCGTTTGACGCTGAGATCGCCGAGATTGATGAGCAGCTTGCGCAATTGGATGCGCAGGCTGCCGAAGTGGAGGCGCGCGAGCTGCCCAGCCCTGCCGAGCTGGCGGACGCTGCGGCCACCGCCGCCCTCGGATCCGTGCCGTCTTTTTATGCCGAGGATCAGGATTTTTACGCCATTGAGCGAGCCGGCGGCGACTATGCCGTCATGGTGCGCGTCCAGGCCATTCCCAAGATTCAGGAAACGACTTCCGGTCGTCAGTTTTCCGACAGTTTCGAGCGCATGGAATTGTGGCGGGGCGGCAATTTGATCCCCGCTTATCACCCCGGCCGGCTGATGCAGTCGCTGCCCGAGCGCGATCGCCCCTATGTGTGGGTGCGCGACGATTCCGAGGCCAATTACTACGGCAGTTACACCTATCCCGCTGCGGCATTCGTGCCCGACAAGCCGGTGAGCATCAAGCTCTGGCTCTCGAGCTCGCCGGATGAGCCGATTGAGGTTGAGCTCAGCAAGGAAGTGCTCGGAACCGTTTGGGGCGATTTTGAAACATTTGGCTACAAAATTCGCCGCCGCACCGCCGAGGCGGCGCCTCCCCCCGCACCGGTTGAGTGACCGGAATGCTGTCAGCGGATTGGGCAGACCCTCAATATTTTTGCTTCGGCGCCATTCAAGCCCGCCTTCTTTGCACGGTACAGTGCGAGAGAATTTGCGGCTTGACCTCAAGAATTTAAGTATCGCCAGAGGGTCTCAAATATCGGGGCTGCCTATAATGCCGACCGATTGCTGCAGATAAAGACGCGATTGATGTCAGCGGTGCAGCAGAAAAAGCGGGTATTGACGGGCATCACCACCAGCGGCACCCCGCATCTTGGAAATTACGTCGGAGCCATCCGGCCGGCGCTTGAGAGAGCCGCAGACCCTTCGGTGGAATCGTTTCTTTTCCTGGCGGACTACCATTCATTGATCAATACGCGCGACCCGGAAAGGGTGCGGCGCTCGAGCTTTGAGATCGCCGCAACCTGGCTGGCCTGCGGGCTGGAGCCTTCGGTCACGGTGTTCTACCGCCAGTCCGATGTTCCCGAACTGCTTGAGCTGACCTGGATTCTGGGGTGCCTGACCGCCAAGGGACTTCTCAATCGGGCGCATGCGTACAAGGCGGCGGTCGATGAAAACCTGAAGGATGACCCGGACGGCGATGCCGATCGCGGCATTACCCTGGGGTTGTTTGCCTACCCCGTTCTGATGGCGGCCGACATCCTGATGTTTGACGCCGACCAGGTCCCCGTCGGTCGCGATCAGATCCAGCATCTGGAGATCACGCGCGACATTGCCCAGCGCTTCAACAGCCAGTACGGCGAGGGGCTGTTCGTCCTGCCCGAGGCGCTGATCGATGAGAGCCTGATGACGCTGCCGGGGCTGGACGGGCGCAAGATGAGCAAGAGCTACAACAACGTCATCCCCCTGCTTCAGGGGGAGAAGCCGCTGCGCCAGGCGATCATGCGCATCGTCACCGACTCGCTTGAGCCGGGGGAGCCGAAGAACCCCGACACTTCGACAGTGTTCGCACTCTACAGCGCACTGGCCGATGCCGATGCGCGCGAGGCCATGCGCGCGGACCTGCTGGGCGGGCTGTCCTGGGGCGAGTCGAAAAAGCGTCTCCTGGAGTGCGCCCTGGAGCAGCTCGCCGAGCCCATGCAGCGCTACCAGGAATTGTGCGCAGCCCCTGATGATGTCGAGGATTATCTGCAAAAGGGGGCGGTGCGCGCGCGCGCCATCGCCGGGGAGCACCTGGACCGCGTCCGGGCGGCGACGGGCATCGGGGTGGTGTCCCGGTGAGTGAATCAAACCGAATCTCCCTGCTGTCGGAGATCTATCAGTTCACGGATGTGCATCAGTACAAGCTCAGCCTGCAGAAGCACGCTTATGCGCGCCTGGTGCGCAGTTCCTGCAGGGAGCTGATGCACAGCCCATTCAAGTCGAAATTATTCTTCGATGCACTGCTGGGGAGCGATTTTTATCAGTACAACAATGTCGGCTATCTGTCGCTGCCTGCGGCCGGCGTGCATGGTCCCTTTCTGACCGAGCGCATGAGTTCGGCGGACTACCAGCTGCTGCCCGACGGCGCCTGGTTTTCGCAGATCATGGAGCTGATCCAGCAGCCCAAATGGCAGCTGCCCCGTCTTGAGAACGACCAGGCGGTTAAAGTGATGAATGCCCTGGGCGGCCTGTTCCGGGGCAACATCACCGCTTATCGGCTGACGCTGTGCGATGACTTCAACCGGCTGAGGACATCCGCCCGGGCGGCGCACCAATACCATCACGAATGGTCGCACGCGCTCAGTGAATTTCATGAGTATGTCCTGATCGACCTGAGCGAGGGCACCTGCGACTGCCTGATTTTTGCGTATGAATAAGCCTGCGTCGGCCCAGTGGCCGAGAGGTTAACCACGCCGCAGCAGCTGCAGCGGCGCACTTTTTCGCTGCTGTTCTTCCTGCTGATGTCGGTCGGCATGGGGCAGTCCCTGGCCTTTATCGTGGTGCCCCCGGTGGCCCGCGAGGTCGGCCTGAATGAAGTCGAGGTCGGCCTGGTCTACGCCTTTTCAGCGCTGCTCTGGCTCTGGGCCAGCCCCATCTGGGGACGCCTGAGTGATCGCCTCGGGCGGCGGCGCATCATCGTCATCGGCGGGCTGGGGTATGCGCTGTCCCTGGTGCTGTTCATCACGGTGCTCCGCCTGGGGCAGTGGGGCTGGATTCCGATGGGCATATTTCTGCCGCTGCTGATTTTGGCCAGGCTGATCAACGGCGGACTGGGCAGCGCCACGCGACCGGCCAGCCTGGGTTTTGTCGCAGACTTTACGACCACCGCGCGGCGCACCCGGGGCTTCTCCCGCGTTGAGGCCGGGTTTGCCCTCGGCATTGCCGCCGGCCCGATGCTCGGCAGCCTGCTCTTCATGCTCGGCTCGCAGCTGGGCGAGTGGGGGCTGGCCTCGCACTATCAGGATGTCCTGCCATTCTTCGTGTTTGCCGCCCTGGGCGGCGGCCTGGCGATATTTGCCGGTTCGGTGCTGCCCCAGGCCAGCGCGCATCGCCTGGGCGGCGGTGCGAACCGCTCGGACGGAAGCGAGGAGCCGCTGCGGCCCTGGGATGTCTCGATCTGGCCCTTCATGATCTTGGCCGTGATACACGGCATCGGCAATGCGGTGTTCGCCCAGACCGCCGCTTTTTACTTTCTCGACGCCCTGTCGGCTCCCAGAGATGACCTGAACATGCTGGTCAGCCTGGGCTTTGGATTGATGTCCGGGGGCAATGTGCTGCTGACCCTGCTGATCGTGCCGAGATTGAACCTGCAGCCCCGTTTTCTGCTGCGGGCGGGCTCCGTGTTTTTGATGCTGGCGGCCGTGCTGATGCTGTTCAAGCTGAATCTGACCCTGGCGATGATGTCCATGTGCCTGTTCGGGATCGGATCGGGCATGCTCATTCCAGGGCGCTCGGCGGCGCTCTCGCTGACCATTGACGCGCACCGCCAGGGCGAGGCCATGGGTCTGATCGGGTCGGTCATGCCCATCGGCCATGTGCTCAGCCCGGTATTGATCATGCCGCTCTATCTCTGGGACAGCGCCGCACCCTACGGACTGCTGGTGGTGCTGTGTTTTCTGGGCGTGCTGCTGACCCTGCAGAGTCCGGTCATCCGGGCGCTCGGGGCGCGCTAGCGCCTCCCCGGCAGCCGGGCAACTGGTATAAACTGGCGCGCCGATCTTGGCGGGACACTCAGATGAAAATTCAATACGTCGATCAGGACCCTCGCAGCGTGCGCGAATTCCCTGTTGAGAACGAGCACAATCTCTCACCGCAGGATGTCACCGACATCGCCGAGATTTTCCAGACGCCGCTGAGCGGGGCCTATAACTGGGATTACACCCTGCAGGACAACCGCATCAAAAAGCTCTACGAGCTCGGCAAGGAGCTCAACTGGAATGCCGAGAAGGACATCGACTGGTCGCGCCCGATGCCGCCGCCGATTGAGAACTGCGAGGATCTGCCGGGACACTGGCTCTGGGTCGACTATCCGGAGTATCAAAAATTTTCCGATGCCGAAAAGCATCAATTTGCCCGGCACCGCATGGTCTGGTCGCTGAGCCAGTTCCTGCACGGCGAGCAGGGGGCGCTGCTGGTGGCCTCGCAGCTGGTGTCGTGCGCCCCCACCTACAACGCCAAGCTCTACGCCGCCTCGCAGACCTTCGACGAGGCGCGCCACGTCGAGGTGTTCAACAAATACATTCAGGACCGCTACGGCCTGATGTATCCGATCGGCCAGGCTCTGAAATCCATCGTCGACAAGATCCTCACGGACGAGCGCTGGGATCTCAAATTCATCGGCATGCAGATCATCATCGAGGGCTTGGCGCTGGCGGCCTTTGCCAGCATGCGCGAGAGCGCCAGGGACAGCGTGCTCGCCGACGTGCTGGGTCTGGTGCTGCGCGATGAGGCCCGGCACGTCACCTTCGGGGTCAACTATCTGGAGGACTACGTCCAGGATGCGCTGACCCAGGACGAGCGCGAGGACCGCGCTGAATTCGCCTACGAAGCCTGCCAGCTGGCGCGCGAGCGCATGCTCAGCGTCGACGTATTCGCCCACTTCGGCTGGGACGTGGAGGCGGCGCGCCGCTTTCAGCTGGAGAAGGGGATGATGCAGCACTTCCAGTCCCTGCTATTCGGTCGCGTCATGCCCAATCTGAAGCGCATCGGGCTGCTGACCGACCGAATCGCACCGAAATTCGAGCAGCTGGGCATCCTGGAATACGCCGATATGCCGGATGACGGCGTGATCGACTGGGCCGATCTGTCGCGCCCGCTCTACAACGCCGAGGGCGAGCTGGCTTGAGCACGGCCGACCAGTACTCGCTGGAGCGCTACCAACGTCCGCATCTCGAGACCCCGGACGGCGCCGGGCGGGTGCTGCTGCACTCCTGCTGCGCACCCTGTGCCGGCGAAATCATGGAGGCTCTGCTGGCATCGGGCATTGAGATGGAGCTGTTCTTCTACAACCCCAATATCCACCCGCGCGATGAATACGAGCTGCGCAAGTCCGAGAACATTCGGTTTGCCGAAAAGCTGGGCATTCGCTTCACGGATGCGGACTACGACGCCGACAACTGGTTTGAGCGCGTGCAGGGCCTGGAGCAGGAGCCCGAGCGGGGGGCGCGCTGCACCGAGTGCTTTGACATGCGTTTTGAACGCACGGCGCTCTACGCCGCCGAGGGCGGCTTCTCGCTGTTCAGCAGCACTCTGGGCATTTCGCGCTGGAAGGACATGGAGCAGATCAACGGCAGCGGAACCCGGGCCGCCGCGCGCTGGGACGGCCTTCAGTACTGGACCTTCAACTGGCGCAAGCAGGGCGGCTCGCAGCGCATGCTGGAGATCTCCAAGCGCGAGCGCTTTTATCAGCAGGAGTACTGCGGCTGCGTCTACAGCCTGAGGGACACCAACCGCGCGCGCCTTCAGGCCGGCCGCGAGCGCATTCGGCGCAGCGCCAAGTTCTACGGCGACGGGGTCATCGCCTCCGATGCCGTGAAATCGGATGGGCCTCATACCCCCTAATCCACAACTCATCATCCAGCCCTGCGGTGTGCAAAACCACACTCCCGGCGGCAGGGCGGCAGGGCGGCAGGGCGGGCAGATCAGTAGCGCTTCTGCAGCTCGACGGCGAGGCGGGAGCGGGACTGGCCGAGGCGGGCGATGTGGCGCTCGCTGAACAGCCTGAACTGCAGGGTGT
>MEIF01000030.1 GCA_001750645.1 Gammaproteobacteria bacterium AqS3 | reverse complement strand
TGGGCCGCCGAGCCGGCGCACGGGGACGAGGAGGCCGTGCTCGAGCACCGCGTGCGCACCGCCCTGCGGCGCCACGGCGTGCTGTTTCGCGCCATCGCCCAGAGCGAGCGGCTGCCGTGGCGCGACGCCCTGGGGCTGCTGCGGCGCCTTGAAATGCGCGAGGACGTCCGGGGCGGCCGCTTCGTCGAGGGCTTCGGCGGCGAGCAGTTCGCCCTGCCCGAGGCCGTCGCCGTCCTCGGCCGCAGCTCGGTGCGCGACGCCGTTCTCGACATCGAGCTGCCCGCAGCCGACCCGCTGATGCGCCTGATGCACCTCAAGGTCGACGTCGAGCTGGCGGCGTGATCGTCCTCGGCATTGAAACCTCCTGCGATGAGACCGGGCTGGGGCTCTACGACGCCGCTGCCGGGGAGCTGATCGGCGAGGCGCTGCACTCGCAGGTCGACCTGCACCGAGTGTTCGGCGGCGTGGTCCCCGAGCTGGCGGCGCGCGATCACGTCCGCCGCCTGCCCGGGCTGACCCGGGTTCTGCTCGAGGAGGCCGGGGTCACTCTGGACGACCTCGGCGGCATCGCCTACACCCGCGGGCCGGGGCTGCTGCCCGCCCTGCGCGTCGGGGCGATGTTCGCCCGCACCCTGGCGGCGGTCAACGACCTGCCGGCGCTCGGCGTGCACCACCTTGAGGGGCATCTGCTCAGCCCCATGCTGCAGCCGCAGAGGCGGATCGAGTTCCCGCTGCTGGTGCTGCTGGTCTCGGGCGGGCACACCCAGCTGATCCGCGCGCAGTCTCCGGGGCGCTACACGCTGCTGGGGGAGAGCCGCGACGACGCCGTCGGCGAGGCCTTCGACAAGACCGCCCAGCTGCTCGACCTGCCCTACCCCGGCGGGCCCGAGCTGGCGCGCCTGGCCGAGGACGGCGACCCCGGCCGCTTCGCCCTGCCCAAGCCCATGCCCCAGGGTCTGGAATTCAGCTTCAGCGGGCTGAAGACCTCGGTGCGGACGCTGCTGCAGCGGCTGGGCGAGGGCGCCCTCGAGCGCCAGACCCGCGCCGACATCGCCGCCAGCTTTGAGCGCACCGTCGTCGATCTGCTGGTGCACAAGTGCCGCAGCGCCCTGGTGCACACCGGCGATGAGCGGCTGCTGATCTCGGGCGGGGTCAGCGCCAACAAAACCCTGCGCGCGGACCTGGAGAAGCTGCCGGTCGATGTGATCCTGGCGGAGCCCCGGCACTGCACCGACAACGGCGCCATGATCGCCCTGGCCGGCGCCCTGCGCCTGTCGGCCGGCGAGTGCGAGGATCGCACCAGCCCGCCCCCGGTGGTGCCCCGCTGGCCGCTCGAGGAGCTCGACGGCATTGGCTGAGGTGCGCCCCGTGTACTCTGGGATCGCCGCCGGCGGGAGGCCAGCCTGATGGACGTGCTCTACATCCGCGACCTGCGCACCGAGGTCATCATCGGGGCGTTTGCATGGGAGCGGGAGGTGCTGCAGACGCTGCGCCTCGATCTCGACATCGCCGTCGACATCGGCGCCGCAGCGGGCAGCGACAGCCTCGATGATGCGCTCAACTACAAGGCGGTGTGCGCCCGGCTGATCGAGTGCGCCCAGGGCAGCCGCTACGCCCTGATCGAGCCCCTCGCCGAGCAGCTGGCGCAGCTGGTCATCGACGAGTTCAACGTCCCCTGGCTGCGCCTGAAGATCAGCAAGCCCGGGGCGGTGCGGCACAGCGCCGATGTCGGGCTGATCATCGAGCGGGGCGCCAAGCCGGAGTGATGCGCCGCCCTTGGGAAGGGAGGGGGCGCGCCGGGCGGCTAGACCCCGAAATCCCAGTTTCCGCCGGCGTCGTAGGTCTTCAGGACCTGCTTGGCGATGACGATGCGGTGCACCTCGTCGGGGCCGTCGGCGAGGCGCAGGGTGCGCGCCCCGGTGTACATCCCCGCCAGCGGCGTGTCGCCGGAGACGCCCTTGGCGCCGAGCGCCTGGATGGCGCGGTCGACGACGCGCTCCATCGCCGCCGGAACGAAGATCTTGATCGAGGAGATGTCGGTGCGCGAGTCGCCGCCGCCGTCCATGACCTCGGCGCAGTGGATGGTCATCAGGCGGGCGGCCTGGATGTCCATGTAGCTGTCGGCGATGAAGCCCTGGACGAACTGCTTCTCGCGCAGCAGCCCGCCGTGCACCTCGCGCTCCCTGACGTGGCGCACCATGATGTCAAAGGCGCGCCACATGGCGCCGATCGAGTTCATGCAGTGGAAGACGCGCCCGGCGCCGAGGCGGTCCTGGGCGGCCTGGTGGCCGCTGCCGCGCGATCCCAGCTGGTTCTCCAGCGGCACGCGCACGTTGTCGTAGATGATCTCGCAGTGCGAGCCGTGGGTGTGCCCCCAGACCGGGACCTCGCGGACGATCCTGAACCCCGGGGTGTCGGTCGGGACGATGATCTGGGTCATGCGCTCCCGGGCGCCGCCGCCCTCCTCCTCGACCTCGGTGCGGCACATGACGATGGCGAAGTCGGCGCGGGCGGCGTTCGAGGTGAACCACTTGTGCCCGTTGATGACCCACTCGTCGCCGTCCCGCACCGCACGCGTCTGGATGGCGTAGGGGTTGGAGCCGGGCTGCTCGGGTTCGGTCATCGAAAAGCACGACTCCATCTCGCCGGCGACCAGGGGCTCGAGCCACCTGCGCTTCTGCTCGTCGGTGCCGTACTTGAGCAGGATTTTCTGATTGCCCGAATTCGGTGCGACCACGCCGAACAGCCGGGCCGAATAGGGGCTGAACGCCAGCACCTCGTTCATGTAGGCGTGCTGCAGGAAGCCCAGCCCCATGCCGCCGTACTCCTCGGGCAGGTGCGGCGCCCACAGCCCCTGGTGCCGGACCTCCTGGCGGATCTCTTCTCGCAGCTGCTGGTTGCTGCCGAGCTGCGCCTCGTTGGGAATGATCTGCTCCCGCACGATGGCTGCGGTGCGCAGGCGGATGTCGTTGACGGCGTTGTCTAAAGTTGGAATCGGTGCAATGTTCACGGTGCCCTCCCGGCCAGTGGCGGGGCGATGATGCCACACCCGCCGGGACGCCCGGGTGTTCGGCGCCGCACTCAGGTCGGAAAGTCCTCGCCGAAGAAGACCTTGCGCGCCTCGGGATCCTTGATGATTTCAATCGGCCTGCCCGCGGCGATGATCTTGCCCTCGCTGACGACATACATGTAGTCGCAGATCGAGACCATCTCGTGCGCGTTGTGATCGGTGATCAGCACGCCTATGCCCTGGGTGCGCAGCTCGGTGATGGTGTCGATCAGGCGGTTGGCGGCAATCGGGTCAATGCCGGCAAAGGGCTCGTCGAGCAGCAGAAAGTCCGGGCGGGTCGCCACGGCCCGGGCGATTTCGGTGCGGCGACGCTCGCCGCCGGACAGCTGCGCCCCCCGGCTCTCGGCCAGGCTCTCCAGCCCGAACTCCCGCAGCAGCTCGTCGGTGCGCTCCCGCATCTGCCGGGCGCTGATGCCGCCGCGGATCTGCAGCGGGCTGAGCAGATTCTCGCGCACGCTCAGGCGCGTGAACACCGAGGCCTCCTGGGGCAGGTAGGCCAGGCCGTGGCGGGTGCGCATCTCCAGCGACAGGTGGGTGACGTTGACCCCGTCGATGAATATCTCCCCGGAGTCGGGGGCCTCCAGACCGGTGAGCATGTAGAACGATGTGGTCTTGCCGGCGCCGTTGGGGCCCAGCAGGCCGACGACCTGCCCCATCTCCAGCTGCAGCGATATGCCGCGCACAACCGGCCGCCTGTAGCTCTTGTACAGCTCCCTGGCGCTGAATGTCTTAGTCACGCCGCCGGGGGAACTGCATCTGCGCCGGGCTCTCGCTGCTGATTTCCCGGGTCTTGGCGTTGTAGAGCAGATGGTCGCTCTCAAAGCGGCTGCCGTCGGTGCGCTCAAAGCGCGCCTCGCCCTCGAACAGCAGGTCGCGGCGGATGTGGTCGTAGATCATCGACTTGGCGCTGCCCCTGACCGATGCGTTTCCGGCCTCGGGGACGCGCTGCGACATCGACACCGGCGACCCCTCGGCGACAAACCGGCTCAGCTCGCCGTTCCTGATCTCGGCGCTGAGGCGCTCGGCCTGCAGGGTGAAGTTCGGGTGGGTGATGCGCACATTGCCCGAGTAGATCAGCTCGCCCTGCTCATTCAGCTCGACCCGGTCCGACTGGATCTTGACCCCGGTGATGCGAACCCCGCTGTCGGAGCCGGCGGCGAGGATGCACAGGCAGGCGAGCGCGCCGATCAGTAGCAGCGCCGCCGATCTGAAATGCGGGCGGGTTCGGGTGTTCACGGCTGGGCGATCTGCTCCGGCAGCAGCGGCGGGTGATCGAAGTGCATGGTGGCGTCCCCCTCGAGCACCAGGCCGCGTCTGGCCAGGCTTAGCAGCGCCTCGTCGGCTGAGAACAGCATGCGGTTGTGCAGACCCAGGACCCGTCCGTAGAGGCGGATTGTACGAGTGCGCATGGCCACGTCGATGCCGTCGGCGCGCACCCGGGAATCCCGGATTTTGGCGCGCGCGCGGCCGCCCAGCTCAAGGGTTCCGGCCTCGGGGTCGACGCGCCCGCTGTGCGCCTCGATGACGTCGCCCCGGGCGTCGACCAGGCGCAGGCCCTTCAGCTCAAAGTGCGCCCCCCGGGTGTCGGTGAGCTGCTCGGCGTAGAGCCGCCGCTGCTTCGGGCTGCGGCTGTCGGTCCAGACCACATCGCCCGCGCTGATGAATGCATCAGCGCCGCCCGACTGCCGCCGGATATCGCGGTCGGAGATCAGCGAGCCGGCGCCGGCGGCTGCGACCAGCAGCAGCGCAAAGGCCGCCAGCACGACCCACTCGGATGGCGAGACGATCGGCAGCCGGCGCTGAGACATCCGCCTAGACCACGCCCCGCTGCACCAGGTCGTGCATGGTCAGCAGCCCGACCGGGGCGCCGTCCTCGACCACCGGCAGCGTGTAGATCTGGCGCCGCTCCATCAGCTCGATGGCCTCGGTCGCCAGCGCCGAGGCCGGCAGCGTCACGGGGGAGCGGGTGCACAGAGCGCCGATCGGGGTGCGCAGAGACTCCGCCCCCCGCTGCAGCGCGCGGCGCAGGTCGCCGTCGCTGAACACCCCGAACAGGGCGCCGCCGGAATCGCAGACGATGGCAAAGCCGAAGCCGCACCCGCTCATCGTCACCAGCGCCTCGGACAGGGGGGTGTCGCTGCCGGTCAGCGGCAGACCCTCCCGGCGGCAGACGTCGCCGCAGCGGTAGAGCAGGCGCCGGCCGAGGCGCCCCGCCGGATGCGCGCGGGCGAATTCCTCCGGGGTCAGCCCCCGGTGTTCCATCAGCGCCACCGCCAGCGCGTCCCCCAGCGCCAGGGCGAGCGTGGTGGAGGTCGTCGGCGAGAGGTTGTTGGGGCAGGCCTCGGCGTCGTAGTGCAGCCGCAGGCAGATATCGGCGGCCTTCCCCAGCGGCGAGTCGGGGCTGGCCGTGACCGCGATCAGCGCCGAGCCGACCTCGGCGATCACCGGCAGCAGCGCCGTCAGCTCGTCGCTGGAGCCCGAGTTCGACAGCGCCAGCACGGCATCGTCGCTTCGCAGTGCGCCGATGTCGCCGTGCGCCGCCTCGGCCGCGTGCAGAAACTGCGCCGGGCTGCCCGTGCTCGAGAACGTCGCCGCAATCTTGGCGGCAATGTGGCCCGACTTGCCGACCCCGGTGACGACGATGCGCCCGGTGACCGAGCACAGCGCCTCGCAGGTGCGCTGAAAGTCCTCCCCCAGGGTCTCGGCCAGGGCGCTCACCGCAGCACCCTCGGCCAGCAGCGCGCGCCGGCCCGGTGCGACAAAGTCAAAGTCAAAGTCCGCAGGGCTCACTCGACCACCACGAAGAACAGGTACATCGCATAGGGCACCAGCAGCAGGCTGCAGAGCCGCCCCAGCCGGCTGTTGCGATTCAGGTAGATCAGCAGGCCCATGATTAGCGTCGCACCCAGCATGGCCGTCAGATCGCGGTGGATGATCGGCTCGCTCTGCAGGCTGGTGATCATCGCCACCCCGCCCAGCGCCGCCGCCAGGTTGATGATGTTGGAGCCGATGACATTGGCGATGACCAGATCGGTCTGGCCGATGCGCGCCCCCTGCACCGAGACCACGATCTCGGGCAGGCTGCTGCCGACCGCCAGCAGCGTGATGCCGATGATCAGGTCGCTGACCCCGAGCAGCTTGGCGGTGTGCAGCGCCCCCCAGATCGTCGCCTCGCTGGCGGCGGCGACCAGCGCCAGGTTCAGCAGAATCAGGCCGCTCTCGGCGAGGATCGGACGCTGCTCGACTTCGTCGACCGCATCGCCCGAACGGCTTTTGGAGGTGAGGTAGAGCAGCAGCAGGTAGAGCGCCAGCGACCCCACCAGCAGCGCCCCGTCGGTGAAGTCCAGCACGCCGTCCCACAGCAGCACGGCGCTCAGTGCGGTCACCAGCATGCAGGCGGGAAAGTCCATGCGCCGCGTCCAGCGGTTGATCGGGATGCCGGCAAACAGCGCCGTCAGGCCGATGCACAGGCAGAAGTTGGCGACGTTCGAGCCGACCACGCTGCCGATGGCCATGTCGGGGCTGCCGTTGTAGGCCGCCGAGAAGGTCACCGCGATCTCCGGCAGCGAGGTGCCGAAGGCGATCAGCGTCAGGCCGAGGATTGAGGCGGGAATGTTCCACTGCTGCGCCAGCGACGCCGCAGCCCTGATCAGAGCTTCCGCACTGACGATCAGAAGGGCGAGTCCGCCGACGGCGACCACGGGATAGAGCAGTTCCAAGATTCTCTGCTCGATGCACGAAAGCGGTGTATTTTAGGGACTAACCCACGCCGCCGGATGCAGATGACGGGGCGACCGATCTATATCGGCCTGGGCGGCAACCTCGGCGAGGTGGCCGCCAACTTTTCCCGCACCGCAGAAACCCTCGGCGCACTCGGCCGGGTGGCTGCGCGCTCGTCGATCTGGCGCTCGGTGCCGCTGGATGTCTCGGGGACGCAGCCCGACTTTCTCAACGCCGTCCTGTGCCTGCACAGCAGCCTGGCGCTGCCCGAGGTGCTCAGGGCACTGCAGTGCATCGAGGCCGGCGCCGGACGGCCGCTGCGGCGCGCCCGGGGCTCCGCCCGCACGCTCGATCTGGACATCCTGCTGGCCGGTGCGCGCGGCGAGGAGATCTCGTCATCGCCGGGGCTCAGCGTTCCCCACCCGCGCTTTGCCGAGCGCGACTTCGTGCTCTGGCCGCTGGCCGAGATCGCCCCCGAGCTGCGCCCCGGGGGTGCATCCAGCATTGCCGAGCTGCGCGCCCAGTGCATTGATCGGGGGCTGCACCGGCTGGATGTCCCCGGCTGGCCGGGGGGCTAGCTCCGGCGCCTCCTGCCGTGGCGGCGGCGCTCGCGCCGGTGTCCGGATCGCTCTCCCGAGCGCCGCTCCTCCTCCTCCGACCCGTCCCAATTTCGGCGGCGGCGCGTTTCGGACGGACTGGGACGCTGCTGGGAGCGCCAGAAGTGCAGCCGCCCGGCGTCCTCGATCATCCCGGCGCGGATGCGCCACCCCAGCAGCGCCAGGGCATCATCAAAGCTCGACGCAGCGACTGTGTGGTGCGGCTCGACGCGCGCCTCAAGCCTGCCCTGCAGACGCCAGAGGTTGAGCATCCGGGCCCGGTGCGGCTCCGGAACGCGGATGTTCACTGAGAGCTGCTGCAGCAGCAGCAGCCCGACGTCGCCCAGGGCATCCGACCGATCTCCGGGTGCGTCGCGCCCGGCCGCAGCCAGGGCGCGCTCCAGGGCGCCCCACAGCACGGCGGCGTAGAACAGGATCTGCCGCCTGGCGCCGCGCAGCCGGTCGGAGCTCTCGGCGAGCGCCTCCAGCGCCGTCTCGAGCAATGCCCCCTGCCCCGATGACGGATCGTTCAGCGCCGCAGCCAGCATCGGAAACGCATGACGCAGCGCATCCAGCTCGAGCAGCAGCTCCCAGGCGCACTCCCACCGGTCGTGTGCGAGGGTCTTGTAGAACTCGTCGTAGAGCCGCGCCGGGGAGACCGCGCGCAGCAGCATCCCGGAGCCGTCCAGCGCCGCGCGCGTCTCGGCGGCGAAGTCCAGCTCCAGCCGCGCGGCGAAGCGGACGCAGCGCAGCAGGCGCACCGGGTCCTCGCGCAGCCGCAGCGGCGGATCCCCGATGATGCGAATCAGTCCCTGCTGGATGTCCTCGATGCCGTCGACGTGGTCGAACACGCAGCCCTGATCGAGATCGAGGTAGAGCGCATTGATGCTCAGGTCGCGGCGCAGCACATCCTGCCTCAGCGACCCGTAGCTGATGTCCCGGCGGATCTGCCCGTTCGCCGAACTGTCCACGCGACTGCCCTCGCCGCGGAATGTGGTGACCTCGACCGGCGCCGCACCGCGCTCGCCCGCGCGCACCAGGACAATCGGAAAGCGCCGCCCGACCCGGCGCGCCCTGCGCGGGCCGAACAGGCTGATGATCTGCTTGGGGCGGGCCGAGGTGGCCACGTCAAAGTCGTGCGGAATGGTGTCCAGCAGCAGATCGCGAACGCAGCCGCCGACCAGGTAGGCCTTGTGCTGCCTGCTCCTGAGTGCGCGCACCACCTCGATCGCACTCGCGCCCGCCTCCAGCCAGGCGGACGGGATATCCACCTCAACCCTGACGGGTTTTATCAGGTTCTGCTTGGATGGGGTCTGCTTAGAAATCGGCCCGACTAGGCGAGCTTCACCAGCATTTTGCCGAAGTTGTCTCCGGAGAACAGCGCCATGAACGCATCCGGAGCCCGCTCGACGCCCTCGTAGACGGTCTCCTTCCAGTGCATCTGCCCCGCCTGGATCCACTGGGCCATGTCGGCCAGGAAGGCCGGCTGGCGATCAAAGTGGTTGGAGACGATGAAGCCCTGCATCTTGAGCGATTTGCCGACCGTCTGGATCAGGTTGGTGGGGCCGGGCGCCGGCGCCGTGTCGTTGTAGTGGCTGATCATCCCGCACATCGACAGCCGGCCGAACGGGTTCATCAGCTCGATGGCGCACTGCAGGTGTTCGCCGCCGACATTCTCAAAGTAGACATCGACGCCCTTCGGGCAGGCCTCTGACAGCGCCTTGAACAGGTTGGGCGAGGCGGTCTTGTAGTTGATGGCGGCGTCGACCTTCAGCTCGTCCCGCAGCCAGGTGCATTTCTCATCGGAGCCGGCGGTGGCGACCACGCGGCAGCCCTTGATGCGGGCGATCTGGCAGACCACGGCGCCGACCGCTCCGGAGCCGGCGGACACCAGCACGGTCTCGCCCTCCTTGGGTTCGCCGATGTCGAGCAGCCCGACGTAGGCGGTCAGTCCGGGCATGCCAAGCGATCCCAGATAGGACTGCAGCGGAATGCCGGGGAGCTCCTGCACCTTGGTCAGCAGGGCGTCCTCGGGTTTGCTGACAAAGCCCTCGCGCCAGCCGAGCATGTGCATGACCTTGTCGCCGGCGGCGTAGCCGGAGTGGTTGGACTCGACGACTTCGCCGAGGGCGCCGCCCTGCAGCGCCTCGCCGATCTGGAACGGCGGGACGTAGCTGCGCTGGTCGTTCATGCGCCCGCGCATGTAGGGGTCGACAGACATCCAGAGGTTGCGCACCAGCACCTCCCCGTCGCCCGGTGCGGCCAGGCTGACCTCCCCGACCTCAAAGTTGGCTGCTGTGGGTGCCCCGCTGGGACGCGAAGTGAGGCGGATTTCTCGGCTGGTGAAGGACATGAGGTTTTCCCGTCGGCTTCGGCGGGCGGATGGTACACCACAGCAGCGGGCGGCTGAACCGCAAGATGAGCGGGGGCGCCGGCTGGTCGGCGCCGCAGCCGGCGCCTCAGCCGATGACGCCGCCGTCCTTGCGCCAGACCGAGATCACGCTGGAGCGCGGTATCGATCCCCTGCCGTCCGGGAAGCGCCCCTCGGGGTGCTGAATGCCGATGAACATCGTCCGACCGTCCGGGCTCCACTCCATGCCGGTGATCTCGGCGCCCTTCGGGCCGGTCAGAAAGCGCTGGATCTCGCCGGTGCGGACATCGCCCACCAGCACCTGGTTGTTGCCCATGCCCTTGAAATCGCCCTCGTCGGAGGTCGCACCGTCGGTGCCGATCCAGAGCCGGCCCTGGCGGTCGAACGCCAGGCCGTCGGGGGAGTTGAACATGTTGCGCCCGGTGATGTGCTCCGAGCCTGCGTAGTCGTCCCAGTGCACCTCGGGATTGCCGGCGACGGCGAACAGATCCCAGGCGAAGCCGGGCGCCGTGTGGTCGCCGCCCGCCGGGCGCCAGCGCACGATCTGCCCGTAGTGATTCTCGGTGCGCGGATTGGGGCCGTTGACCGGCATGGCGTCGCCGCCCCGGTTGCGCTTGTCCGAGCGGCCGCGGTTCTTGTTGTTGGTCAGGCAGCACAGCACCTGGT
Organism: Gammaproteobacteria bacterium AqS3; assembly: GCA_001750645.1. Classification (GTDB taxonomy): domain Bacteria; phylum Pseudomonadota; class Gammaproteobacteria; order MEIF01; family AqS3; genus AqS3. The sequence continues at coordinate 17,382 of MEIF01000030.1, read as the reverse complement.
CGCCGTCGGGGTGGGCCGCGACCCACTCGGGGCGGTCCATGGTCGTGGCGCTGACCTTCGAGGCCCCCAGGCGCGTGTGCACACACAGGGCGGCGCGATCCATTCCCGTGGTCTCGGGGGTCAGGGCGAGCCACTCGCCGCTGCCGTCGTCGCTGAACTTCGCCGCGTAGAGCGCACCGGCATCCAGCAGCGCCCGGTTGGCGGCGCCGGCGCCCGGGTCGTAGACGCCGTCGCTGACGTAGCGGTAGAGATACTCGCCGCGCTCGTCGTCGCCCATGTAGGCCACCAGGCGGCCGTTCCTGGCGATGACGACCTCGGCGTTCTCGTGCTTCAGCCGGCCCAGAGCCGTCAGCTTGCGCGGCACCGAGTCCGCATCGAGGGGGTCGATCTCAACCACGTAGCCCAGGCGGTTGGCCTCGTTGGGGTGGCGGTCGACGTCGAAGCGCTCGTCGATGCGCGCCCACCTGAAGCCCCAGTCGTTGGCGCCGGCGCCGTAGCGCAGCTGCTCCGGCGTGAGCCGCCCCGAGGCGCTCTCGCTGAAAAATCCGTCGAAGTTTTCCTCGCAGGTCAGGTAGGTGCCCCACGGCGTGCGCCCGCTGCCGCAGTTGTTGACGGTGCCGAGGCTGCGCGCGCCCTCGGGGTCGGCCTCGGTGCGCAGCAGTGCATGACCCCGCAGCGGCCCGGAGATGTCCATCGGCGTCTCGGGCGTGATGCGCCGGCTGTGGCGCGAGTCGGGCACCACGCGCCAGCTGCGGCCCCGCCTGGCGATTTCGACGACGCTGACGCCCATCGCCAGCATGCCCCTGCGGATGTCGGCGCCGCTGCCGGGCTCGCCGCCGGTGGCGGCGTAGACGCCGGCGGGGTGGTAGAACTCGTGGTTGATCGCCAGCACGACCTCGCCGCCGGCGCCGCTGAACAGCTTCATGCCGTCGCACTGATCCCCGAAGCAGCGCAGCTGTGCCTCGGCGTCGGGCAGCCCGGCGCGCGGATCAAACTGCGCCGCATCGCTCCAGAGCGGGTCGCCCCAGCGCACCAGCACCTCCCAGTCATAGCCCCTGGGGACGGTGACGGTGTCCCTGGTGTTGGCCGAAACCGGCCGGAACAGCTCTGAGAGCGCGCCGCCCCGGCTCCCGGTGCGCCCCTGTCCCGCCGCCAGTCCCGGCGCCCCCAGTCCGGCCAGCAGACCGGCCAGCCCCAGCGCCGAGGCGCCCGCGAGAAAGTCGCGGCGCTCGATCAGACGGGAGAAGTCGGTCTGGACTGTCTCTGCGGCGTCTCTCTCGGAGTGCGGGTTGATGTCGGTTTTTTTGGACGATTTGAATGCCTTCATGCGCGGTTCTCCCCAACTGTCATGCGCCCTGCTGCGCGCGGCAATATAGCCGTGATGGGTGTCGCCGGTATCACCCGCCCGCCGCCGCCTGTTGTATCCTTTTGCCCGCGAACTGCCGCAGCAGGGGATGTCATGCAGGGAAATATGATGAATCAACCGCTGTTGATCTCGCAGATCATTCAGCACGCCGAGCAATATCACAGCCAGGCAGAAATTGTCTCGCGCACGGTTGAGGGGGGCATTCACCGCTACACATACCGCGATGCCGCGGCGCGCTCCCGCAAGCTGGCCAAAGCCCTTTCAGCCCTGGGCATTCAGGTCGGCGACAGCATCGGAACGCTGGCCTGGAACACCTACCGCCACTACGAGTGCTACTTCGGCATCTCCGGGCTGGGCGCCGTGATGAACACCATCAACCCGCGCCTGTTCGCCGAGCAGATGACCTACATCGTCAACCACTCCCGCGACCGCTACATCATGGTCGACGCCAACCTGCTGCCGCTGCTCGAGGCCAATGCCGCCGGGTTTGAGACGCTCGAGGGCTACATCGTCATGACCGATCGGGCGCACATGCCCGAGACCCGGCTGGACAACGTGCTCTGCTACGAGGAGCTCATCGAGGGGCAGGACGACGACTACGAATGGCCCCAATTTGACGAGAACACGGCGGCCGCGCTGTGCTACACCTCGGGCACCACGGGCAACCCCAAGGGCGTTCTCTACTCGCACCGCTCGACGATGATCCACGCCATGGCGGCGGCGGCGCCCGACGCCCTGAACATCTCCAGCCGCACCTCGCTGCTGCCGGTGGTGCCGATGTTCCACGTCAACGCCTGGGGCGTGCCCTACGCCGCCTCGATGCACGGCAGCAAGATGGTCTTTCCCGGGCCGGCGCTGGACGGGGCCTCGCTGTGGGAGCTCATCGACGCCGAGCAGACCAACCTGCTGCTGGGGGTTCCGACCGTGTGGCTGGCGCTGCTGCAGTACATGGACTCGATCGGCAAGACCCTCGAGAGCGTCAACACCGTCGTGGTCGGCGGCTCGGCGGCGCCGGAGTCGATGATCCGCACCTTCCACCAGAAGCACGGCGCCTTCCTGCTGCACGCCTGGGGCATGACCGAGATGAGCCCGCTGGGGACGCTGACCACGCCGACGCCCCACATGGACTCGCTGTCCGACGAAGACCGCTACAAACTGCAGACCAAGCAGGGCAAGGCGACCTTCGGGGTCGAGATGAAGATCCTCGGCGAGGACGGCGCCGAGCTGCCGCACGACGGGGAGGCCTTCGGCCGGCTGATGGTCAGGGGGCCGTGGATCGTCGACTCCTACTTCCGCACCGAGGGCTCGGCGCTTGAGGACGGCTGGTTCGACACCGGCGACGTCGCCACCATCGACCCCGCCGGCTACATGCAGATCGTCGACCGCAGCAAGGACGTCATCAAGTCCGGCGGCGAGTGGATCAGCTCGATCGACCTTGAGAACGCCGCCGTCGGGCACCCGGATGTCGCCGAGGCCTGCGTCATCGGCGCCGCCCACCCGAAGTGGGACGAGCGCCCGCTGCTGCTGGCGGTGCCGGTCGAGGGCAGGGAGGTGACGCTGGAGTCGGTCAACAGCTTCCTCGCCGACAAGGTCGCCAAGTGGTGGCTGCCCGACGCCCTCATCCAGGTCGAAGCGCTGCCCCACACCGCAACCGGAAAACTCCACAAGGTTCCGCTGCGGGAGACCTACTACAACTACCTCAACGAACAGGAGAGCGCCTCATGAGCACACGCATCAAAGCCGCACAGCTGCAGGACTACGTCGGCCAGGAGACCGGCGTTTCCGACTGGTTCCAGGTCACCCAGGAGCGCATCGACGAGTTCGCCGACGCCACCCTGGATCACCAGTTCATCCACATCGACCCCGAGCGCGCCACCCCCATATTCGGCTCGACCATCGCCCACGGATTCCTGTCGCTTTCGCTGCTGCCGCATCTGTCGCAGCAGTCCAGCCTCGGGGTCGAGAACACCGTCATGGGCATCAACTACGGCCTCGACAAGCTGCGCTTTCTCTCGCCGGTGCCGGCCGGCGCCGAGGTGCGGCTGCGCAGCAAGCTGATGGAGGTCACCGAGCGGGGCGAGGGGCAGTACCTGCTCAAGGTCGAGAACACCATGGAGATCAAGGGAGTCGAGAAGCCCGCCCTGGTGGCGCACTCGCTCTCGCTGATCCACGTCTCCGAAGGCGCCTGATCTGACCGACCTCGACCTGCCCGAGCCACTGCAGCGCGCCGTCAAGGCGCTGAGCTTCACCGACTGGACCCCCATTCAGCAGAACATCCTGCCGTGGTCGCTCAAGGGCGCCGACTGCGTCGGCAAGGCGCAGACCGGAACCGGCAAGACCGCAGCCTTCCTGCTGACCCTGATGGCCGACCTGCTGAGGCGCCCCCGCCCCGACGCCCGGCCGGCGGGCGAGGTGCAGCGACCCTTTGCGGTGGTGCTGGCGCCGACCCGCGAGCTGGCCACGCAGATCGGCCGCGACGCCGAGGATCTCGGGCGCTTCACCGACCTGCGCAGCGGCGTCGTCATCGGCGGCGAGAGCGTCGAGCGGCAGCGCCGGATGCTCGACGGGCCGCCGCTCGACATCCTGATCGCCACGCCCGGTCGGCTGCAGGACTGGGTCTCGCGCGGCAATGTCGACCTCTCCCGCGTGCAGTCCCTCGTGCTCGACGAGGCCGACCGCATGGTCGACATGGGCTTCCTGCCCCAGGTGCGCCTGCTGCTCGGGCGCATGCCCGATTCGCGCTACCGCCAGACCATGCTGTTCAGCGCCACGGTCGACTTTCGCATCGACAACATCGTGCGCCGCTGGACCAAGAACCCGATCAAGGTGTCGATCGAACCCGAACAGATCGCCTCCGACCTGATCGAGCAGCAGATCTACACGGTCTCGCGCAGCGACAAGATCGACCTGCTCGAGAGCCTGCTGCGCAAGGAGATCTCGCTGGGCATCGTCTTCGTCAACACCCGCATCATGGGCGAGAAGCTCTACGAGCGCCTCCGGCAGCGGGGCATTGCGGCGGGGCTGCTCTCCGGAACGCGGGCGCAGAACGAGCGCGAGCGCACCCTGGCGCGCTTTCGCGAGGGCAAGATCCAGGTGCTGGTGGCCACCGACGTCGCCAGCCGGGGCATCCACGTCGACGGCGTCAGCCACGTCATCAACTACGACCTGCCGGACAACCCCGAGGACTACGTCCACCGCATCGGGCGCACCGGGCGCGCCGGCCAGCAGGGCATCTCGATCGGCTTTGCCAGCGAGGACGACGCCTTCCTGCTGCCGCAGCTGGAGAAATACCTCGACCGCAAGCTGCCGGTGGTGCGCCCGCCGGGGCACCTGCTGGAGCGCGCCGAGGGCTGACGGGTTCGGATTCGGGGGTTCGGGTTCGGGGACTCGGCTAGCCGGTCAGGGCGTGCACCGCCGGCAGGATCACCGCAAACATCAGGCTGGCCGCAGCCATGCTGAAGGCGCTGTAGGCCAGCGGCGTCATGCCCAGATCGGCGGCCTTGGCGCTGCCGACGGCGTGGGCATTCAGCCCCAGCAGCACCCCGGTCTGCGCATCGCTCAGCCCCAGAAAGCGCGCCGTCACCAGGGACATCGGCGTGGCGATGATGCCGGTCAGGATCGACAGCCCGCCCGCCAGGATCGGATCGCCGCCGGGGGCGTCGGCGAGCGGCATCGAAACCGGGCTGGTCACCGACTTCGACAGCGCCGAAATGCTCTCGACATCGCCGAGCGCCAGCAGCAGCGCCAGCCCCAGAACCGAGGCGATGCTGATGCAGGAACCCAGCAGCAGCACGGTCAGGACGTCGGGCAGGTCGCGCCTGAGCGCCTCAAAGTGAATGTAGATCGGCACCGCCAGCAGCACCACCACCGGCTGCAGCAGCCAGCTCAGCAGCTCGACCGAGGCGGTGTAGTCGTCGATGTCGATGTCCAGCGCCCACAGCCCTGAGCTGATCACGAGCGTTGCGGTGATGACCGGCAGCAGCAGCGGGTGCCGCCCGCTGAACCCGTAGAGCGCGCGGGCGCCAATGTAGGACGCCACCGTGGCCGCCAGGCCGACCGCCATCCACGCCAGCGTCCCAGCCCCCTCCACCGCTCAGAACCGGCGCCTGTGCAGATAGGCGCCCATCAGCAGCAGCGGCGGGATCGGGCTGAGCAGCAGCAGCACGACGAGACCCCAGCCCGACGGCAGAACCCAGAGCAGATGCACTGCGGCAACGGACACCGGCAGCAGCACCAGAACCATGTGGCGCAGCACGCCGTCGGCCAGGGCAATGGTTCCGTCCGCCAGCGGCGGGGCGATGCGCCTCAGCAGCGGCAGCACGACCAGCATCAGCACCATGCCGAACATCGGGGCCGGCAGCACCGCTGCGATGCGCTCCAGCCAGACCCCAGCGCATAGGCAGGCCGCCGTCAGCGCCGCCCCGCCGGCGAGCCGCAGCAGCGCGCGGTGCATCAGGGCCCGATCAGGCTCTTGGTCCAGCCGCCTCGCTCGCCGCTGCGCTCGTAGCGGATGCGCTCGTGCAGTCGGTCCGCCCTGCCCTGCCAGAACTCGTAGACATCCGGCCTGATCCAGTAGCCGCCCCAGTAGCCGGGGCGCTCGGGCTCGGCGCCCGCCAGGCGCTGATCCAGCTCCCGGTGGGCGCTGTGGAGCTCGTCCAGATGCCCGATGACCTGGCTCTGCGGTGAGACGATGGCCGCCAGCCGGCTGCCCCGGGGGCGCGCCGCAAAGTAGTCGTCCGAGAGCGCCCCGTCGCAGCGCTCGGCCGCCCCCTCGATGCGCACCGCCCGCTCCGGCGGACCCCACCAGAGCGTCGCCGCCACCCTGGCGTCGGCGGCGATGTCGCCGCCCTTGCGGCTCTGGTAGTTGGTGAAGAACAGCACCCCCTCGTCGCCATAGCCCTTCATCAGCACCATGCGCACCGACGGCGCCCCGCCGGGACCGACCGTCGCCAGCGCCATGGCGTCGGGCTGGTAGAGCCCCTCGGCCAGGGCGGCCTCATACCACTCGTGCAGCAGGCGCGCCGGGGCGCTCTCGCGGGCGCTCCGCAGCATCAGCGGGAGGCCAGCTCTTCGGCGCTGATGCGGGCGATGCGGTCGCCGCGGAACGAGCCCAGCCAGATGCTGTCGCCGATCTGCGTGGCCACCGTCGCCAGCCCGAAGGGCTCGCCGGTGTGCTCCCAGCGCCCCAGCAGCTGCATCGTCTCCGGGTCGACGCGGTCGATGCGGGAAGTCCACAGGCAGTTGCGCCCGACGACCGTGGCGCAGCTGACGAAGGCCTCGACCCCGCCCGGGTGCGAGGCGATCAGCAGGGTGCCGTCCGGCGCCCAGGTGATGTTGTCGAGGTTGTCGTCCTCGCTGAACACCAGCTGCTCCTGCTCCTCGCCGCCGTCGACGCGGTAGCGGTGCGTGCGCCGCTCCCAGTAGTAGTTGACGTAGATGTACTCGCCCGTCGGGTCGGCGGTGATGCCGTTGGGCTGGATGCCGTCGGTGCCGGGCAGCTCGCTCCAGCCCTCCCCGGGTCTCCAGAGCAGCACGTAGCCGGTGTCCTGCGCCAGCAGCAGGCCGGAGAAGATCAGCCCGAATGCGGAACTGCCGAACTCAAACATGCGGGTGGCGGCCAGGTCGCCGTCCTCGCCCAGGAATACGACGTCGTTGACGAAGTCCGTCGGCGGGACGTTGATGCAGCCCTGGTAGAGCGCCTCGGGCTCATCGCCGCGGACATCGACCTCGAAGAACTCGATGGTGTCCCGGGTCTCTCTGTGGTTGATCGCCGCCAGGCGGTAGCGCTTGCGCCTGTCGCCCGGGCGGACGTCAAGGCCGTGGGCGTTGATCGTCTCGGGGCGGGTGCATTCGGCGCTGCCGATGTGCTCATCGTGATCCTCGGCCGGCCAGAGGTTGCGGCGCAGCTGCGTCTCGGGGTGCCAGGCCACCAGCATGCCGTGCTCGGGACCGCCGTCCTGGGGGCCCTCCATCTCCGAGATGATCAGCCAGTCATCCGCCGGGGCGATGTCCTCGGGATTCTCAAACCCGCAGTAGGGCGTGATGCCCGCACCCGGCGCACAGTCCAGACTGGCCAGCTCGACATCCGACCCGCCGCAGCCGGCCAGCCCCAGCAGCAGCAACGGCAGCGCCGGCGCCCCCCAGCGACCCCAAAATGGCTTATTCATGATTCCCCCTCCCTATCTTTAAGTTCGGGCTGTTTGACCGAACTTTCGGGGCGACACCGCCCGAGGGCGCCAATCATAAAAGAAAGCCAGGGGGGTTTCCCGCCGGCGCCCCTGCCTGCGGAGATTTTTTAGCCCCTAAATTTTTCCTCGATCCGGGCTTTGATCTTGGCGTATTCGCCCTCGAATGATTCCGGGATGAGGCTCTCAAGCCGGCTGCGGTCCTGCTCGAGATTGCGCCGCGAGATTTTGATGCTCTCCCTGTGCCCAAAGCTGCTGAGGAGTGTGCCGAGCTTCTGCAGGTTGGACTCGCCGAAGAGCTCGCAGAATGCGGTTTGTTCTGCCTCTGAAATCTCGCCGTCCTGCAGGATGTGCAGGATCGACAGTGACAGGGCGATCTCGACCTTGACCGATTTGATTCGGATGTCGAGCGATGAGTCAATGAACTTGTCGATGTCGTGCTGCACCCGATTGTCCGCCCGCTCGAGGCTGCGATGGTCTATGGCGTCGGCAAAGAAATCGCCGCGCTCAACTGCGGTGGAGAAGTGCAGCAGCGCGCGCGACCTGATCAGGATTGAGGGATGGGTGTGGCGCCCGCCCTCGCCGTGACCGGGATCATTCAGCTCCCGCAGCTGGGCGATGAACTGGGCGACATCGATTCTCAGGTGTTCAGAGTGCAGCCCTGAAAGGGTCTTCATCAGAGCGCTGATGACTTTTTCGGGTTTGTCGACGCAGAGCAGCCCGATCCGGTCGGCGGAGATTTCCTGCGCCCGGTTCTTGACAAAACTCTCCGGTGCGAGATCGTTTTCGTACAGCCCCCTGTGCGACAGCAGAAAGTGACCCAATTCATGGCCGATCACGAAATCCAGCTCCTGCGGATCCAGGGCGTTGATCAGCGACGAGGAAAACTGCAGGACGCATCGGTCGTCGCCGTCGAACAGGCAGCCGGCCTGGAAGTGCGAATGGTTGATGACGAAGGCGGTGATGCAGTTTCTATTTAGGCAAAGCTGATCGCAGATCGCGGTGATTTGCTGATCCAGCCTCGGCGTGACGTGGGCATTGATGACCAGCGAAGTCCGCAGCAGATGATCGATCAGATTGCTGGACAGAATGGGGGCATGTTCAGCGCGGCCGGCCTTTCGCTCGCCCGAGAACCTGACGGTATCGGCGAGGTGCCTCGCCCTAGCCAATGTCATATTTTCTCCGCGCCTCGCCGATGCGGTTGAGAATGTTTTGGGCGTTTTCCCGCTCCTTCTCCTCGGACAGGGAATTCAGCCTGCCATTCCACTTCTGAAATTCCCTCGCCAAATGCGCCTTGATTTTGGCCTTGGGCCACGAAGGGTCGATTCCCAGCAGTTCCTCCAGGGCATCATCATGCTGAAAGGCGTCCCTGAGATTGACCAGAGCGCGCGAGCGAATTTGCTCCAGCTCGGATGGATCCAGATCCAGCAGCTCGCCGATCTTTCTGATGCTCTTGAGTTCATCGGGATGGGCGACGCCGTCTGCCGCCATGATTTTATTGACCAGCTCGTAGGCGTCGAACTTTAATTTGAGCTCGCCGATTTGGTTCAGGCGCCGGGCAATGCTCTCGTAATCCAGCCTGCCGCTGCCGGCCAAAATGTAGGCTTCTTTGAACGCATCGTTGTAGGTCTTTTTGAGCTCCTGGGATTTTTCCGGGTAATGGCCGCGAATGGTTTTTTGAATCCACTTCTTGATGAGCTCGCCCTCGGAATCATGCAGGCTGCCGTCGGCCATCGCAACCGCCACGCCGAGCTTCACGGTCAGCGCCTGAGCCTCATCCCGATTTGCCGCAGCCTCTTTGTATCCCTTTATTGGGAGAAAGATCTCGTGATTCAAGGCGCCGCTCCACTCCACGCCCTCCCTGGAATCCAGAACGCCAAACTCCACTTCGGGCGGGTTGTCGGCGTCGACCAAGTGGATGTTGACCTGAAGTTTTCGCCGCCCTGAATAAGGGGCTTGAATCATCTCTGGGATGATGGCGCCGGCTGGCGCCCAGTCCATCAGCTTCTCTCCTGGTGACACGACTCCGACCTCTTGGTAAAAAGAAAAGATTTTCGAACTCTCTTCCTGGAAAAACTCAAGCAGGGAAATAATCGGCATCTTGTTCTCCCTGCCATCGGTAATGTCAAATACGGTTATTAGACATGCAAGGTCAATCGAACGCTTGACGGGGAGCAGGCCTTTGGCCTCAATTGCCAAAAATTCATCAGTTGTGCCGTCCTTGCGTTCTGTTGTTTTTCTGATGCGAACGTCAAACCCGTATGACCCTGACAGCGACGATATGTTTTCAGTGCCTTCTTGAGCTTTAACAAGAGCATATATGCCAATGATGGCAATAACCCCAATGATGATGATGACTTCCATTTAATCTACCAAGAATTTATCGGTAGCGAGGCAGATGCCATGGGCTGGATCGGCAGTGGATTCTTTCGAAAGAGTTCTTTTTGACACTGCGAGAACACTTTGCCTTTGCTCTTAATGGCAATATAAAGAGCGGCTTCCAAAGTAGTCCCCCCTTAAATAAATGCTATTCCAGTTCATCATGTCATTCATTCAATCTTCTAGAAACATGTTAATTTTATTAAGTGTCAATATCCACGTCTGTCTGTTTACCCGAAGTTACATCCTTAAAGCTGCAATGCATAATTTGATTTTTGTCATAACGGAATGTGACTTCAATTTCTTGTCCCACGGGACGACCAGACGGCAATGGGCCTAGCTCACCTTTCCAAATAATATTGACCCATTGAGGATCCGTCTCCAAATTTGATGACTGTGTCACTTCACACTCAACATATCTCTGGCCATAACTGGCGGTGAAATAGCTCCTAGTGACGCGGCAAGGTAGTTTTTTATTTTTTTCGATCAGTATGTCATTAGTCAGTTTCTCAACACCTTGTCTGTCATCCACGACAAGTGTGCCGAAATAATGATTCGCCACTTCTCCAAGCGAAACAGGTGAATCAACAGCGGCATAAAGAGCAGCTCCCAAAGCCACCGCTTCATCCGGATTTTCAGTGGTTATGGGCTCCTGTTTGAAAACCCTCTTTACACTTTCCCGAACGATTGGTATTCGAGTTGATCCGCCAACCAAAATAACTCCTTTAATATCTTCAACATTCAGCCCAGCCTCGCCAATTGTTGTCTCGCAGGTCATTTCAGTCTGGGCAATAAAACCGGATATGGCCTCCTCAACTTCAGATCTTTCAATAAAGATAGTTTCATCTTCCAAATCTTCACGCAAACCACCGGCAATCACTCTTTTCTTTGCAGAAAGTTTGATCTTGTCTTCTTCTGCATCCGTAAGCGTGTAAAGCTCCTGGTCCAGATTTTCTCCTGTCTCCTCTTTATATTTCGCCGCAATCAGCTCTATTAATGCTGAATCAAAATCGACCCCTCCCAACTTAGGAATGCCGTTAGATGTAATAACATCAACTTGACCGCCATTAATCGATATCACCGAAATATCAAAAGTGCCGCCTCCCAAGTCATATACGGCATAAGTTCCGCTCACTTCACCTTTATGCTGGTATGCATAGTGAAGTGCCGCAGCAGTCGGTTCGTTAATGATTTGCTCAATGTTTAAGCCAGCCATTGACGCAGCCTTCATTGTGGCCACTCGGGCTTCATTCGAGAAATTAGCCGGAATAGTGACAACAGCCTTTTCGATTTGGCCCAGGTTATCTTCTGCAATTTTCTTCATTCTTTTCAGAACCAAAGCGCTGAGTTCAGTTGGAGTGTGAGATCGTCCATCAGCTTCAATACCTTTGGATGTGCCCATTAACCTCTTAAACCTTGCGGCCACATTGGCACTGAGTCCGATACGTTTTCGAGCTTGCTCGCCGACTATTACCTGATCGCTCTTAAACAAAACTGCTGAGGCAGTTAAATTTCCTTTAGGTGATTCTTGTTCATTTTTATTTTTTAAGATGACCGGTCGGCCCGACTCATCCAATGTGGCCACCGCTGAATAGGTTGTTCCCAGATCGATGCCAATGTGACTCAATTTATTCCCCCAGCTATAAGCCTGAAACTACACCTCAGAATAGACCGCCACTCTGGCCGATAAGATCACTTTTTCACCAGCTGGAGTCTGCAAAAGATATCCAGGACTTAAAACCTCAGCCACGTGAAAGCTTTTTTTAGGGTCTTTATTCCCGATGACTTTTGGATTGTCCGCGCATAAATCGCCCAATTTGTCATAGGGCTGGCCTTCAAGATCCTCGCCCCTGATTTTCACCCCCTGATCTTCAAGGGTATTTTCAAGGCGGAGCAGGATGTTCTTGAGGTCTTTCGATTCGGCTTCGTCTTCGGCGGGGAGGCGCTTCAGCGTGTAGGCATGAAGCGCCGCGAATTTCACCAAGAGTTCTTCGGGGGAAGAAGAGGATGCGGGAGAATTTTTAGGTCCATAGCGCTGCTGTTCCAACAGGGCATTGGCCTGAGCCAGCTGATTCTGCAACTCTTTCAGCTTGGCATCGGTGTCCCCATCAGCGGCAGGGGGGCTTGCCGGGGCTTTCGGAGGAGTCCTGGCCGGAATGCCCGCAGGGGCGTTCGCAGAAGCACGGGCCGGAATGCCCGCAGGGGCGCTGGCAGTCAGATTGGCGGGCTGCTGCGCATCAACCGTGACGACATCCCCCTCGACCGCCGCCCTGTTCCGTCCGGTGATGTCGATGATCAGCGCGGTGAAAAAGACCACCAGCATCAGGGGGAATGCGATGACCAGCGGGAATATCGGGTGCAGCTCATCGAGTCCGCCCTCAACCCGAATCCATTCCGTCCACAGTGTCGTGCTGTCTGCCACAACCACATGAACGACGCCTCTTTTATTTCTGTGCATCTCCGCACCCGATGCACTCAGCGAAATCCGCGCGCGGTCACTGTCTGTGTCGGTGTCCTCGAGTGCGCTGACGTTGATGATCTGATCCTTCCAGTTGTCAGGGGTGAAGGTGAGGTCGAGCTCCTCCCTGCCGTCCACCCTGACATCGGATGGCTCGATGCCGCCCATCTGAAGCACTTTGATTTTGACTTCGATGCTATCGGCGGGCGGTGCATCCAGCCCGACTGAGAAGTTGCCCCGCTCGCCCTCTTTGACAACCAGCCTTTCATCGGATAGGACCAAATTCGGCTGTCTGTATTCAACTTCCGCCTGGGCGTGCCCCCAGCTGGCGAGCAGCCCCAGCAGCACAACTGCCAAGACCCCCGAACGGCTGCAAATATGTCTCCGCATGTTTCTCTCCCTCAGCAAGCAATTCCGAACAATTGGACTGCACCAGCGGTGCGCCCCGCCCGAGGCGGCTAATCATAAGAGATAGCCCGGGATGGGCCGCCGAAAACCCGATGACGGCGCCGGCCTTGAGCGCCGACACCCCCTCAAGCTCAGGATTGCGCCGGATTGCCGCGCGGCGCCGATGCGGGCGGACGTGCCGATGCGGGCGGACGTGCCGATGCGGGGGCACTTGCGGGCAGGTTGGCGGACTGCTGCTGCACCGGCGGGATGGACACGACCTGCCCCTCGGCCGCCCGATTCCGCCCGGTGCGGTAGATCAGCGCCGCAAAGAAGGTCACCGCCACCAGGGAGTACCAGTTGATCAGCGGATACAGCCAAGTCCACATATACATCCACCATTCTGTGTTGTCGACCACGGCCACCTTCACAAGGCCGGTTTCGCTGCTGTACTCCGGTGCGCCCGATGCACTCAGCGAAATCCTCGCGCGGTCGGCTCTCATGTCTTCATCATTGAGCGCGACGACCTCGATCATCTGGAACTGGTTCCAGTTTCCGCGGGTGAAGATCAGCTCGGTCTCCTCGATCCCGTTGACCTTGATGTCGGATCTCTCAAAGCCGCCCATCTGGGACACCTTGACATTGACCGTGACCCGCCGAGTGGGTCGTGTCGCCAGCATGACTGAGAAGTCGCCCCTCTTGCCCTCCAGGACGGTGAGCCTTTCTTCCGAGACGACCAGTTCCGGTTGGATGTTTTCGGTCTCCGCCTGGGCGTATCCCCAGCTCGCGGCGATGCCCAGCAGCACAACTGCCAAGACCCCCGAGCGGCTGCAAATATGTCTCTGCATGATTCTTTCCTCCAGCAGTAAAGCCCGCGCGATCCGACTGCACCGATGGCGCATCCCGCCCGCAGCCGCCAATCATAAGAGATAGCCCGAGCCCGCCCGCGCCACTAAACTGCCCCGCCCGAATGTCCCGCCACCGGCCGGGCCAAAGGAGAGCCGACATGACCGAGCGCAAGAAGATCATCCGCGAGCCGTTTCCGATCGTCACGGTGGAGCAGTCCGACTTCAAGGAGACCTACGGCGGCGCCGAGGACGTGGTGGTGTCCTTCTGCATGCTGCTGCGCTCGGAGACGCCGTCGGACACCTGCCTGGTGACGATGCACCCGATCGGCGGCACCGGCTGGATGCCGGTCATGGGCGAGTTCGTCCGGCGCGGCATTCACGTGCTGGCCTGCGACGGGCGCTATCGCGGGGTCGACTCCGCCCTGAACATGGAGAAGGTCACCCTCGACCTCGGCAATGCGGTGCGCCACGCCCGCGAAAAGCTCGGCTACAAACACGTCGTCCTGCTGGGGTGGAGCGGCGGCGGGTCGCTGTCGGCGTTCTACCAGTCGCAGGCCGAGAGCCCGACGGTCACCGGCAGCCCCTGCGGCGGCGGGCCGGACCTGACCCGCGCCGACCTGCTGCCGGCCGATGCGCTGATCCTGATGGCGGCGCACGTCTCGCGCCACGGGACGCTGACGCAGTGGATGGATGCATCGATCACCGACGAGGCCAACCCCGAGCAGCGCGACGCCTCGCTGGACCTCTACGGCGGCGAGGTCGCACCGCCCTATACGGAGCAGTTCCTGGAGACCTACAGGGCAGCGCAGATCGCCCGCAACCGCAGGATCACCGCCTGGGTCAGGCACAAGCTGCAGGAGCTCGCCGACAGGGGGCGGGAGAACGAGGAGTTCGCCTTTGTCACGCACGGCACCATGGCGGCGCCGTGCTGGCTCGACCCCGCCGTCGACCCGAATGACCGCCGGCCGGGCTGGTGCTATCTGGGCGATCCGAGGGTGGTCAACAACGGCCCGGTCGGGCTGGCGCGCTTCAGCACCCTGCGCAGCTGGCTGTCGCAGTGGAGCTACGACGACGCCAACGCCGACGGCCCCCGCTGCCTGGCGCGGGTCTCGACGCCGGTGCTGGTCGTCGGCAACTCCGCCGACGATGCCTGCACGCCGAGCCACACCCGCGCGCTGTTCAACGCGGTCGGCCACGACAACAAGGCTGTGCACGAGATCCAGGGCGCGACCCACTACTACCTCGGCCAGCCCGAGCTGGCGGGCCAGTCGGCGGACATCGCGGTGAACTGGCTCGGGGCGCAGGGGCTGATCTGATATCGGCCGGCGCTTAGCGCTCTCTGCTGTCCAGGTCCCAGATGTGCTCAAACCCGACCAGCCTGTTGAGTTCGTCAAACGGATAGGCGCCGGGCGGGACCTGCCCGGTATTTTCCAGCTGCCCGTAGGCCTCCTCCAAGCCCGGCACCGTGGCGCTCAGGCCGAACAGCGGGTAGATCGCCAGGTTGAACCCGAGCTCCTCCAGCGCATCCGCCGTCGCCAGCGGCGTGCGCCCGCCGTCGACCAGGTTGGCCAGCAGCCAGATGTCGGGGTAGCGCTCGGCGATGGCGCGCATTTCCTCGAGGCTCTCAGGGCTCTCGATGAAGAGGATGTCGGCGCCGGCCTCCAGGAAGGTGTCGGTGCGGCGGAAGCACTCGTCCAGCCCGAGGCTGGTGCGGGCGTCGGTGCGGGCGACGATCAGAAAATCGCCCGAGTCGCGGCTCTCGACCGCCACCCTGATTTTCAGGGCGGCCTCGTCCCGGTCGATGACGCGGCGGTCTTTTGTGTGCCCGCAGCGCTTGGGGAATTCCTGATCCTCCAGCTGGATGGCCTGGGCGCCGGCGCGCTCGTAGCACCGCACCGCCTCCTCGACGTGCACCAGCCCGCCGAAGCCGGTGTCGGCATCGGCGATCAGCGGCTTGTCGGAGACCGAGCAGACCATGCGCACGCGGTCGGCCAGGTGGGTCAGGGTGAGGTATCCGGCGTCGGGGCGACCCAGCAGGCTGGCGCTGACGGCGTAGCCGGACAGATACAGCGCGCCGAAATCCCCCCGGTCGGCGACGAGTGCGCTGATGCCGTCGTAGACGCCGGGGGCGACCACAAACCGCCCCTCCCGCAGCTGCTCCCTCAACGATTTGCCGGGCATGTCCGCCTCCCAGTGCAGCACGCGCGATGCGTCAATGTTGGTCAATGTTGGCACAGCCCGCACTAGAATGCGTCCGGAACCAATCGGGAACCGGCCCATATCAGGGCCGCTGGGAGGAGTGCCATGAGCAAGATCAACGGGGTTCACCACATCGCCATTGCGACCGCCAACATGAAAGAGCAGCTGGAGTTCTTCAGCGACGTGCTGGGCATGCGGCTGCTGGGGCTCTACTGGATGCACGGGGTCAAGGGGGCGTGGCACGCCTTTATGGAGATGGGTGATGAGAGTTTCGCCTTCGCCTACGTGCCCGGCAACGAGAAGGTCGACATCGAATACGGCGTGACCCACGCCGGCAGCGGCGCAGGGGTCAGCGCACCGGGGAGCATGCAGCACATCGCCTTCAACGTCGACACCCCCGATGACCTGATGGCGATGCGCGACCGCATTCGCTCGCGCGGGGTCAATGTGTTCGGGCCGATCCAGCACGGCCTGTGCCAGTCGATTTACTTCGCCGGCCCCGAGGGGCTGACGCTCGAGGTCGCCACCTCGGGCGAGGCCGGCGCCCCGCTCGACCACGAGGGCACTTGGATCGACAGGGAGGTTCAGGAGCTGGCCGGGATCTCCGATGCCGAGCTGGAGCAGCTGATGAACCCCAGCCCCTACGCCGGCGAGGGCGGCCAGGTGGGGCAGCCCGCCTACGACCCGGCCAAGCCGCACAACCACTACCCCGAAAAAATCTATCAGCGGATGCTGGCGACCCCGGATGAGGACATGATCGCAGGGTCGGCACAGTGGGCCGACCCGCCGGAAAACAGCGCCGCCAAGCCGCGGTAGTTTTTTAGATTTTCAGCCCGTCACTCGCCGCCGGCCGACCGGTTGGCCGGCGGGCGGATGGTTCTGGTTCAGCCGGCGGTATCCGCATCGGGCGCTGCGGGAGCCGCATCGGAGCCGCACGTCCTGGCCAGCATCTCCAGGGTCTCGACCCGGCCCTTGGCCTCGGCCAGCTGCACCTCGAAGTCATCCCGCAATACCGCAAGCGCCACCGGCGGGAACACCATCAGACTCCACAGAACCGTATGAAAATCAACTCTGGCGCGCTTGTTCTGCCTTCTGGTGTACTGGCGCTCCTGCTCTTTTGCCGTGGCCAGCATCCTTTCATACTCCGCACAGCTGAGGCCCCTCTCTATGCCGTCCACCGGTGCTGCAAGCACTTCCACGGCCTTCATCGCACAGCCGCTTGACAACATCACCAGCAGCAAAACTCCCAAAATAATCTTTCTCATTGAGGTGCTCCCCCCGCCAAAAGCGGCGCATTCTACTCAGGGTGATGCCGATTGTGCATCGGGGCATTTATCTGCTTTTGCGATGCAAGCCCAGATCAAAACGAGTCATCCGCTGTGTTTATGGGCGTATATATAATCCGTCCGGCGGTCGCGGGGGCGACCCGTTCAAAGCATGGAGGGTGCCGGGATGAAAAGCGAAATCAAAAGAGAACTCGAATATCCATCTATAGACATTAATCAGCCGACTCTGCTGAGAGAAGATTCCCAGCAAACCCCGCCCAGAACGGGCTCCAGA
>MEIF01000003.1:0-100000 GCA_001750645.1 Gammaproteobacteria bacterium AqS3 | reverse complement strand
ACGGCTCAGCGCCGATGGTAGTGCGGAGTTATCCGTGTGAGAGTAGGACATTGTCAGGCCTTTTTGCCGAACGCCCCGCAGCGAGAGTTGCGGGGCGTTTTTTTATGCCTGAACGATTGCCGTGGCGGTGCGCAGCTCTGGGAGCTATTGATGCGGCATTCAATTTAAGCCGCCAGCTTGTTTGAGACCTTCTCCGGCGTCGGTTCCCGGTGCGCACACTGAGCGGTTTCTTTCGCAGCTGTGGCAGCGGCAGGATGTCTGCACGATTCGGTCTTGGGATTGTGCTGCTGCGAGGACATCATTTTGTTGAAAGAAAGCCGGTTGTTCGACGCAGAACCTGATTCTTGGCTGCCGGCACGCGATTGTGGAATGCCACAACGATGCCATGATCCATCTTGACCGCAACATGCCGGCAAGCAAGCATTGCAGATCATTGAAATGATTCTGACTGGGCAACTTGAGAGGACGGAGATAGGCAGTGGCAAGTATCCGGCGATATATTTCAGGACAATACGGGCAGTGACGAATATGCCGACAGAGAGAAATCCAAGAAGGCGGCAATACAGCGGCTGTATGACAACAGCAGGTTTTGGCTCAAGCCCGTAAAACCCGTAAAAAGAGTGGGGATGGCCTGTTCTTGAAAGCTCACAAGTCCCTGTTTTTTATGTTCTATATGAGCATTTTCGGGGTGCATTTGCGCAATATATTTTTCTCCCTCAGACCGCAGTCCACCTGCCATTTCCGCCAGTCTCCGGGTGCATATATTCTTGCCAAATGCGGGTCAATCTTGACGACGAGGGCGATTTTTTGCGTTGTGCGAATCCTTTCAAGCCCAGCAGATGTCCCCGCAAATGCCGGCCAGTTTTTAGGCGGAGGGACTCTTCTTGGTGCGCATCTGTGGTGTTATGTATGTAGGCCTGCCTTGATGAGGCTGGTCCGATGTACCGCCCTTTATACTGCCCGAGAACAAGACCGAACAGATGTCTTGAAAAACCCGGCCATCGGCGGTGCTTTTTTGATCTTGGGCGGTCTGCTGCTGAGTGCCGGATACGCCTCGGGGCTGGAGGGCTCGAACTCAGCCCAGTCCAATGCCATCACGATGATCATGCAGTCGGCCATCAACACCTATTTTGACAACGAGAAAACCGTCGGCATGTCCAAGCTGATCCTGGCGCTGCTCTGCCTGCTCGGCGCCCTGATTTTCTACCGCAGGGGTCCGTTCGGACGCGGCCTGTCCTATCCCCTGGTGGCCATCGGCGTGATCGAGTTCATCGTCGGGGGGACGATTTATTTCCGCACCGACGATCAGGTCAGCAGCCTGCTGGCACAGCTGCAGACCGACCAGGCCGCTTTTTTCGCCGAGGAGACCGAGCGCATGGCCCTCGTCGTTGCGAATTTTCCGGCCTATAAGATCGGCCAGCTGGTCATGGTGGCACTGGGTGCCATAGCGGGACTGTATGCGTACTGGCGGCTCAACATGACACTGCTGGGAACCGGGGCGGGGCTGAGCGCTGCCGGGTTCGCCCTCTGGGTCACCGACGCCTCTGCGGTGACCGAGGCCAGCACCTATTACGAGACCATCCAGCAGCTCAACCGCTGGAGATCAGGCTGAGCGCGCGCATTCGACATCCGGTGATCGGGCAGTGCTCTGCCCCGCTGATTTTTATCAAATCGAATCGCCGGGTGCGGATAGGTCCGAAAGGCTGAACAAGGCGTGGGCGATCTCAGCCAGCTGAGGCGGCAGATCGGCGGCGATGTCCTGACCGATGCGTCTGACACGGCGCGCTACCTGACCGACTGGCGCGGCATCTACACCGGCAGGGCGCAGGGGGTTGCGCGCCCGGTCGACCTGCGGGATGTCGTCAAGATCGTCAACTGGTGCCGGGAAGCGGGTGCGCCCATCGTCCCCCAGGGAGGCAATACCGGGCTCTCGGGCGGGGCCACGCCGGATGCATCGGGGCGGGCGCTGGTGCTCTCGCTGGAGCGGCTCACCCAAATCCGCCGGCTGGATTCACGCACCGGAACGCTTGAAGTCGAGGCCGGCCTGACCCTGCTGCAGGTGCAGCAGCTCGCCGCCGACAACGGCCGGCTGTTCCCGCTCAGTCTGGCCGCCGAGGGCACCTGCCAGATCGGCGGGGTCATGGCCACCAACGCCGGCGGGATACACGCCTTCCGCTACGGCAGCGCGCGCCATCTCTGTCTCGGGCTCGAGGTGGTGCTGGCCTCGGGCGAGGTCTGGCGGGGCGCTCAGGGACTGATCAAGGACAACACCGGCTACGCCCTGCGCGAGCTGTTCATCGGCTCGGAGGGCACGCTCGGGGTGATCACCGCCGCCTCGCTGCGCCTGTCTGCCAAGCCCGAATCCGCTGCGGCGGTGTTCGCCGGCGTCGCGGATCTGCAGGGCGCCTGCGATGTCTTCGCCTCCGTGCAGCAATATCTGGGCCCGGAGCTGACCGCCTGCGAGGTGATCTCATCAAAGTGTCTGGAGGTCCTCATCGGGCGCTCGGAGCGGGCGCGGCTGCCGCTGCAGAAACCCTGCCCGCACTACGTGCTGCTCGAGATCTCCAGCTGGGGTGATCCGGCGCGCACTCACGAGAGAGCCCTCGACTGGCTGCGGCGGCAGTTCGATGGCGGGCGCATCCTCGATGCCGCAGTCTCGCAGTCTGAGAGACAGTTTGCCGAGCTGTGGGCTCTGCGCGAGGGCATCTCCGAGGCCCAGTCGGCGGGAAGACCCGTCATCAAGCACGACATCTCGCTGCCGATCAGTCAGCTGGCCGCCTTTGACGCCGAGTGCTCCGGCAGACTTTTGGAGGCATTCCCCGACATTTCCATCGAGCCCTTCGGACACCTCGGCGACGGCAACCTGCACTACAACATCGCCCCGGGGCCGAACTTGGATCACGGCGAATTTCGCACATGCCAGGAAAACATCAACACCATCGTTCACGACCTGGTCGTGCAGCACGGCGGCTCGATCTCGGCCGAGCACGGTCTGGGGGTGCTGCGCCGCGACGAGGCCGCGCGCTACAAATCGGCCGCGGAGCTGACCCTGCTGCGGCGCATCAAGGAAAGCCTCGATCCCGACGGCATCATGAACCCGGGCAAGGTCCTGCCCGAGCGGCACTGAGATCGGCGCCCCATGCGGTCGTCCCGAACAGGGTTGCACCGGGCTTGGCGCCTCTATACATTGCCCCGCTTTTGAGTCGGTGTCATGACGGCGCCGTCCACCCCGACAAGGAGTAGTCACATGCCATTGGTCAAACCGCTTGCGGAGCAGCAAATCGAAGCGTCCCTGCTGGAGCAGCTGCAGTTTTTCAAGGGACCCTTGGGGGTGATCCCCAACAGCGTCAAGACCATGGCACACCGACCGGCAGTGGCGGCGGCCTTCACCGCACTCAACATCGCCGTGATGCAGTGCCGCGGACAGGTCACGCCCGAGTTCAAGCGACTGCTCGGCTATGCGACCAGCTTCACCTCGGGCTGTCGCTACTGCCAGGCGCACACCATCCTGGGCGCCGAGCGCTTCGGGTCAACCCCCGAGCGGCTTGAGAGCGTCTGGGATTTCGAGCACAGCGAGCATTTCACCGAGGCCGAAAAGGCCGCGCTGGCCTATGCCCGCACCGCTGCCGGCGTGCCCAACGGGGTTGACGAATCGATAGCCGATGCGCTGTGCGCACACTGGAGCGATGCCGACATCGTCGAGATCACGGCGGTCATCGCCCTGTTCGGCTTTCTCAACCGCTGGAACGACTCAATGGGCTCGGCGCTCGAGGACCTGCCCATTGAGGCGGGTGAGAGACACCTCGCCGAAACCAGCGGCTGGGAAGTCGGCAAGCACCGGTAACAACGCACCGGCGGAAGCCGGCGGGCGGACATCCGGGTCGCTAGGCGAGACCCTCCAGAAATCCCAGCACCTCGCGGTTGAAGATCTCGGGCTGATCGACGTTGGCCAGGTGTGCGGCATCGGGGATGATGACCTTGTGCGAACCCGAAATCTTGCCGTGCATGTAGTCGCTCGCGGCGAGATAGGGCTCGTCGTTCTCGCCGACCACCACCAGGGTCGGCGCCCGGATCTCCGGCAGCGAGTGGATGACCTCGCCACTCTGCTGGGTCAGCATGCCGACGGCTGAACGCACCAGCCCCTCGGCCGAGGCGTGCTCATTGCGCCCCGAGCTCTGCAGGTCGCGCCCCAATTGCGCCAGCCCGTTTTGCCGGAACCCCTCGGCGATCTTGAGCGCATAGCGGTTCCAGCCCTCGCGCGCCTCGTCGTTTTTGAACCCCGGCCCGGTGTCGATCAGCATCAGCGCCCGCACCCGTTCGGGGTGCGTCAGGTGGAAGGCCAGCGACATGAACCCGCCCAGCGACAGCCCGCCGATGACAGCCTGATCAATGCCCTCGGCGTCGAGGATGGCCCGCATGTCCGCCACCGTCGCCGCCTGCGTGTAGGCGGCCTGATCCTCCGGAACGCCGCTGCGCCCGTGCCCGCGCATGTCCCAGACGATGAGCCTGTGATGCACCGACAGCGCCTCGAACTGATCCCGCCACATCTGGCTGGTCTCGCCATAGCCGTGCGAGAGCAGGATCGCCGGTCCCGATCCGCGTGCTTCGTAGTAAATCTCGACGCCGCCTGAAACAATCTGGGCCATCTGAATCCGCCGGCCGTCAACCGGCGCCGCCGCTGCGGGGGGAATATATACGAAATATGCGACCGCCCCGCCCGCGGTGCAGCCGGTCGGAAAATAAAACTCGCTGCAAAATTCGAGCGCCTTTGCACTGTCCCGCCATTCGGGCGAACATCGTTGCCGCATCGGTCGGCAGCGTTCCGGGATGCACATTTGCACCATCTGCACCATAATCCGACTTGCGGCATCTGTCTGCACTGGGAGGGAAAACAACATTGACTGCTTCCCCGTCCGAAATTTCACAGCTCATTGGCGGCGAATTCACGCAGGGCCGCTCGCAGGGCAGCATCGAGGTTTTCAACCCCGCCACCCAGGAATTGCTGGGGCGCGCACCCGAGGCGCACCCGGACGATGTCGACGCCGCAGTGGCGAGTGCGCTTGCGGCCTTCCAGGAGTGGCGCAAGTCCTCCCCGCAGCAGCGCATGCGCCTGATGCTCGACTACCAGCACCTGCTCAAGGCCGAGCAGAAGAACATCGCCGAGCTGCTCAGCCTGGAGTCCGGCAAGACCTTCGAGGATGCCATGGGGGATGTCTGGCGCGGCATTGAGGTGGTCGAGCACGCCGCCTCGATCTGCTCGCTGGGCATGGGCGAGACGCTTGAGAACATCGCCTCCGACGCCGACATCCACAGCTACCTGCAGCCCATCGGGGTCTGCACCGGCATCACGCCGTTCAACTTCCCGGCGATGATCCCGCTGTGGATGTTCCCGCTGGCCATTGCCTGCGGCAACACCTTCGTCCTCAAGCCCTCCGAGCAGGATCCAATGACGCCGATGCGCTTGGCCGAGCTGTTCATCGAGGCCGGCGCCGACCCCTGTCTGCTGCAGGTGGTCCACGGTCGGGCCGCAGCGGTCGACCAGTTGCTCGAGCACCCCGACATTCAGGCGGTCTCCTTTGTCGGCTCGACCCCGGTCGGCCGCCACATCTACACCCGCGGCTGTGCCCACGGCAAGCGCGTCCAGGCGATGTGTGGCGCCAAGAACCACCTAGTGGTCATGCCCGACGCCGACCGCACCGGCACTGTCAACGCCCTGGCCGGCTCGGCGGCGGGGGCTGCCGGCCAGCGCTGCATGGCCATCAGCGTCGCCGTGCTGGTCGGCGAGGCCGACGCCATTGTCGACGAGCTCGCCGAGGCCATGGGCAGGATGCGCCCCGGACTCTGGAACGAGGACGGCGCCGCCTACGGTGCGCTGATCAGCCCGGCGGCCAGGGAGCGGGTTCTGCGGCTGATCGGCGAGGGCAAAGACGCCGGCGCCCGCTGTCTGCTCGACGGCAGCGGCTGGAGCCATCCCGAGCACCCCCAGGGCAACTGGGTCGGGCCGACGCTGTTCGCCGACGTCACTCCCGAGATGAGCATCTACACCGAGGAGATCTTCGGCCCGGTGCTGTGCATCGTCAGCGTCGACACGCTTGATGAGGCCATTGCGCTGATCAACGCCAACCCCAACGGCAATGGCACCTCGATCTTCACCGCCTCCGGAGCCTCGGCGCGGCATTTCGAGCATGAGGTGCGGGTCGGCAACGTCGGCGTCAACATTCCGATTCCGGTGCCGCTGCCCTTCTTCAACTTCTCGGGCTGGCGCGGTTCATTCTTCGGGGATCTGCATCCCTATGGCAAGCAGGCGGTGCGCTTCTACACCGAGACCAAGACCGTCACATCGCGCTGGACGGAGGCCTCGGGAGAGCCGATCAACACCGCCATCACACTGAAATGAGCAATGCGGGAGGCTGAAAGACCATGCTGAAACTGGAGAGAGACGGAGCCGTCGGGCATCTGACCATGGACAACCCTCCGGCCAATGTCTGGGACGAGGACAGCCTGGCCGAGCTGCGCGATCTGTTTGCATCGCTGCAGGGTGAAGCCGGCCTCGCCGCCGTCATCCTGACCGGCGCCGGCGAGAGGTTCTTCAGCGCCGGGGCCGATCTCAAGGTGTTTGCGGCGGCCGATGCGGGCGGCGCCGTGCGCATGGCCGGCCTGTTCGGCGAGGCCTTTGAGGCGCTCGCCGGTTTTTCCGGCGTCAGCATCGCCGCGATCAACGGCTTTGCCATGGGCGGCGGGCTGGAGGCGGCGCTGGCCTGCGACATCCGCATCGCCTGCCCCGAGGCCAAGCTCGGCCTGCCGGAAGCCAAGGTCGGCCTGCTGCCCTGCGGCGGCGGCACCCAGGCGCTGCCGGCGCTGATCGGCGAGGGCTGGGCCAAGCGCATGATCCTCTGCGGCGAGACCGTCGACGCCGAGACCGCCGAGCGCATCGGCCTGATCCAGGAGGTCGTCCCGCGCGATGAACTGCTGGTGCGCGCCGGAGAATTGGCGGCGGGGGCCGCCGCGCAGAGCCCGACCAGCCTGCGCCACTGCAAGCGGCTGGTCGAGCTGGGCCGGCAGGTGCCGCGCGACTCGGCGCTGGCACAGGAGCGGGAGGCGTTTGTCAAGCTGTGGCGGGACGACAACCGCCGGGAGGGCTGCGAGGCCTTTCTGGAAAAGCGCCCGCCCAAGTGGAAGTGAGCGCCGGGGGCGACCTTCTGATCAGCCGCCGGGGGCGCGCTGTTCAGGTGGTGCTCAACAGCGAGGCCACGCTCAACGCACTCAGCCTGGACATGGCCGCCGCCCTGCTCAATCTGCTGGAACAGTGGGCCGAGGATCCGGAAGTGGCCTGCGTTGTGTTTCAGGGCGCCGGAGACCGGGCCTTCTGTGCGGGCGGCGACATCCAGAGCCTCTACGCCAACATGCAGCGGGGCGACCATGCCGCCTGCGACGCCTTCTTTGCAACCGAATACCGCATGGATCTGGCGCTGCACCGCTTTCCCAAGCCGACGATCGCCTGGACCGACGGTATCGTCATGGGCGGGGGCATGGGGGTGATGCAGGGCTGCAGCCACCGCATCGTCACACCGAGGACGCGCATGGCCATGCCCGAGACGCACATCGGCTTTCTGCCCGATGTCGGCGCCGGCTTTTTTCTCAACCGGCGGGGCGACCGCCTTGAATGGCTGCTGGCGCTGACCGGCGGCCAGATCGGCGCCGACGATGCCGTATTCCTCGGGCTGGCCGACTGCACCCTCGCCGGCGAGGCGCATTCCGACCTGCTGGAATTCGCCGCCTCCGGCCCCGATGCCGCCTCGCTGAGCGACTGGCTAAGGCGGCGCCATGCGCCCATCGGCGGCGGCTGGATGGAGGGTGTGCGGGACGAACTCGCCGCTGCGGCGGGGCTCGGCAGCTGCACCCAGGTCTTGGACCGGCTCGCCGAGCAGGCCGGCTGCAATCCGGACATCGAGCGCTTCTGCGGGCGCGTTGGCTATGCCTCGCCGCTGGCGCAGCGGCTCACCTGGGGGCACCTTGAGCGCAGCCGGGGGCTGGACATCGGCCAGGCTCTCGGGCTGGAGTACGACCTGGTCTGCCGGCTGTCCCGCCACGGCGAGTTTGCCGAGGGGGTGCGCGCCCTGATCATCGACAAGGACCAGTCCCCCGCATGGTCGCAACTG
Organism: Gammaproteobacteria bacterium AqS3; assembly: GCA_001750645.1. Taxonomy (GTDB): domain Bacteria; phylum Pseudomonadota; class Gammaproteobacteria; order MEIF01; family AqS3; genus AqS3. Next base: position 91,841 of record MEIF01000003.1, on the reverse strand, counting down.
CCGGACTCGCTCGGGGAGTGGTTCGAGCCGGTCACCGGTTTCGATCCGGCGAACAAGGGGGCAGCGGCATGAGGGCATCGACATGAAGACCGTTCACTTCATCGGGCTGGGCAATATGGGGCTGCCCATGGCACTGAATCTCAAAGCCGCGCGCGCCGTCCAGGTTTACGACATTTCCGAGAGGGCCCGCACCGCCGCCGGCGCCGCCGGCCTTGAAGTGCTCGGCGATGATGCGGTCGGCATCGGGGCCGATGCGCTGATTTCGATGCTGCCGGCGGGCGAGCACGTGCGCAGCGCCGTGATCGAATCCGGTCTGGTCGGGCGACTCAACGCCGGCGCCCTGCTGATCGACTGCAGCACCGCCGACCGGGACACCGCCCTGGCGCTGGCCGAATGCGCCCGCGAGCACGGCTGCGGCGCCATCGACAGCCCGGTGTCCGGAGGCATCAGGGCGGCCGAGGCCGGCACCCTGACCTTCATGTGCGGCGGGGAGGCCGGGGACATCGAGCGCGCCCGCCCCCTGCTCGAGGCAATGGGCAGCCGGGTGTTCCACGCCGGCGACACCGGCTCGGGGCAGAGCGCCAAGATGTGCAACAACATGCTGCTGGCGATCTGCATGGCCGGCACCTGCGAGGCGCTGAATCTCGGCCACAGGCTGGGGCTCGACGAGGCCGTGCTCTCCGAGATCATGCACCAGGCGTCGGGCGCCAACTGGGCGCTGGACTGCTACAACCCCTGGCCGGGGGTCATGGAGGGGGCCGTGGCCGGGGCCGACTACCGCGGCGGCTTCAAGAGCGACCTGATGCTCAAGGATCTCAGCCTGGCCGGCGCTGCCGCCGATCAGAGCGGCAGCGTCCTGCATCTGGGGGCGCTGGTGCGCGCACTCTACGAGCGGCATTGCGAGGCGGGCGGCGGGGAGCTCGACTTCGGGTCGATTCTCAGGCTCTACCGGGAGGACTCCTGACGTGGACTTTGCCCTCAGCGAGGAGCAGCGGCTGATCCAGCAGAGCGCCCGGGAATTTTCCGACCGGGCGCTGGCGCCGCATGCGGCGGCCTTCGACCGGGGCGAGAACCCCGAGGGCTATGTCGAGAATCTGCGCGAGCTGACCCGGCTGGGCTTCCACGGCATGATGGTCGCCGGCGAGTGGGGCGGCAGCGAGGTCGGGGCGCTCGCCTACGTCTTGGCGGTTGCCGAAATCGGCCGGGGCTGCGCCTCGACCGGCTCGGCGATGAGCATCAACAATCTCGTCACCAGCATGCTCAATCAGAGCGCCGGCGATGACCAGAAGGCGCGCTTTCTGCACCCGATATGCACCGGCGAAAAACCCTTTGCCGGTTTCTGCCTGACCGAGTCGGGGGCAGGCTCCAACCCGGCCGAGATGCGCACTGCGGCACGGCCGGCGGTGCAGAACGGGCAGAGCGGCTGGGTGCTCAACGGCGCCAAGCAGTGGATCTCCAATGCCGGCATTGCCGAGACCTTCCTGGTCTGGGCCTGCAGCGGCGAGATCGGCTCGAGGCAGATCACCTGCTTCATCGTCGAGGGCGGCGCCGACGGGCTGTCGATCGGCCCGCATGATGAGAAGATGGGGCAGTGCGCCAGCCACACCAATGAGGTCGTTCTCGAGGACTGCTTTGTGCCCGACGACCACATCGTCGGCGAGCTGCATGAGGGTCTGCGCCTGGCGTTCGGCTCCCTCGACGGCGGGCGCCTGGGCATTGCCGCACTCGCCCTCGGCATCGCCGGGGCCGCCCTGGACTATGCCACGTGCTACGCCCTCGAGCGCGAGCAGTTCGGCAAAAAGCTCGCCGAGCATCAGGGGCTGCAGTGGATGCTGGCCGACTGCCACACCGAACTCGAGGCGGCGCGCCTGCTGCTCTACCGGGCGGCGTGGCTGCGCGACGCCGGCCAGCCCATCAATAAAGAGGCGTCAATGGCCAAGCTCTACTGCACCGAGAAGGGCAATGAGATCTGCCACAGGGCGCTGCAGATCCTCGGCGGCTACGGCTACATGCGCGAATTTCCGCTGGAGCGCCATGTCCGCGACATCCGCCTGACCAGCATCTACGAGGGCACCAGCGAGATTCAGCGCATCGTCATCGCCCGCTGCCTGATCGAGGAGTATGGGCAGCTGGTCTGATGCACCGCCCGCCTGGATGTCTTTCGTCAGCAAAGCCCTGATCTGCACCTCGTTGCGACTGATCCGGAGGCGGTCCTAGCTGCCCTGCTCGGCTTTGGCGGCTTTGCCCAAGTCATTGCTGGCGCGCAGAAAAATGATCAGCGCCGGAATGTTGAGCAGCACGCAGGCGCCCAGCGCCACCGCCAGGGAGCTGCCGCCATAGGTTGAGGCGCCGAGATCGCTGAGCGAGCCGACAGCCAGGGGTCCCAGCCCCAGCCCGAACAGGTTGGAGGAGAAGAAGTTGAATGCCGCCGCCGTCGCCCGCCGGTGCGGCGGGACACAGTTCTGCACCACGGCCAGCGAGGGGCCGTGCTGCAGCGTCCCCAGCATCATGGCACCGGCGAACAGCACCGATGCCCCGTGAATGGTCTCGGCGTTGAAGGCCAGCCAGAACAGCGGCAGGGCGGCCAGCAGCCCGAGCGCCGGAATGCGCAGCTGCCAGCGCGCGTCGTGCTTTGAAAAGTACATCGCCAGCAGGCCGCCGATGAGCATGCCCCCGCCTCCGCCGACGAAGAACGTCAGGCCGATCACGACCCCGACCTCGGCCTTGGAGACCTCGTAGGTGCGCAGCATCAGCTCCGGCAGCCAGCTGACCAGGGCGTAGGCGACGAATATCACCAGGGTGTGGGCGATCAGCACCTGCAGATAGAGGCGGTTGCGCATCAGCCCAAGCACCGCCTGGGCGAAGGGCTCCTTTTCGGACGGCGCCTCGGCCGCTGCGGCGGTCGTCGAGTCCATCGCACCCCGCCGGGGCTCCCGCACGGTCAGCTTCAGCAGCAGCGCCACGGCAATGCCGGGCAGGCCGGCGACCAGAAAGGCCGTGCGCCAGCCGTACTCCTGGGAGACGTAGCCGCCCATGGCGGTGCCGAGCATGACGCCGAAGGTTCCGCAGAGCGAGAACAGCGAGATCGCCAGCATGCGCCGGCGCTCGTCAAAGTAGTCGGACAGCACCGAGTGTGCCGGCGAGAGCCCGCCCGCCTCGCCGATGCCGACCGCCATGCGGCCGAGAAACAGCTGCCAGAAGTTGCCGACAAAGGCGCAGACCGCCGTCGCAATGCTCCACAGCGTCATCGAGATCGAGATGATCGTGATCCGGTTGTGGCGGTCGGCCAGGCGGGCGATCGGAATCGCCAGCGTCGAGTAGAACAGGGCAAAGGCCGTCCCCGACAGCAGCCCCAGCTGGGTGTCGCTGAGGGCGAACTCGGCCTTCAGATCGCCTAGCAGGATCGTCACGATCTGTCGATCCATCATGCTGAAGGCGTAAGTCAGCCCCAGCAGTCCGAGCACATAGCCGGAATAGAGCGGGGCGGGACGCTCCCGCTCCGGCGCCGGATTTTTGGCTTCGTCTTCCAAGGAGTCGTTTTTGTCGGATTCAGAGGCTTGGATGGGACCTTCCGGTTGCTGCCGCAGAAAAGCCCGCGCGGCAGGCGCTGCATCGGAAAAAATATAACACGCTCAATTTATTCCCGCCGATCCGGTTCCGGTGTTGGCATTGCAAACCCGGAGAGGATTGGGCGACTGCCGGCGTTGATCGCATCTCGGTTGATCCTGAGATGCAAACCTGACCGGCGTCCATTGCAATTGCTCGGGCACCTGTGCAGGTCGGCGGGGCCTTTGCGGGGTCGGCATCGCTGTGGTGCGGGGGCTGAGTCTCTCCTTGGTGTTCTGGGTCACGGTGTGTCATCGGCGATCAAACGGGCGGAATTGATGAGTCTCTCGGGGTATTGCTTTCGAACTCCCAGATGCTGAAACAGGGCATCCCCCGGACGGAAAACATCGCAGCCGGATCTATTAGGCAGCTATGGATTGAGGTTGAAGTTGAGCTTTCGGTACAGCTTGAGATCGTTGATGCAGTCCACTTTCAAATCGCTGCATACATCGGGCAGTTTGCTGGAGCCGAGGCGCTGCGTTCTTTTGGACACCTCGTTGGTGACCACGACCCTGCCGGCCTCTGCGAGTGCATAGGCGACAAGAAAGGGATCGCGCCCGGCCTTCCGCAATTCCTCATCCAGCAGATAGATCAATTTCCAGATTCAATTTCGGATACGAAAGAGCTCCGTTTGTCTTCAAAATTTCTGAGCAGCGGCTCAACAGATCCTGGGTTAGAGCCGAGAACCATTGCCGCCTTGGTGTGGGACAGGGTGTTTTCCCGAACCGTGCGATGCACCAGCTGCATCAATGCCTCGCCCAGATTGAAGGTCTTGACGACGTGGGTGCTCGGCCCCTTGCTCTTGCGCTCTTCGCGGTTCCTGCGATCTCTTTCCAGTTTTGCATTCCAGCGGCCTGCATATTCGCGGTGCAGGGCGTTGTAGGTGTCCGAGGTCAGATCACCGGTTCGCTTCAACCGGTAGGCCACCATGGGCTCGCTGACAGACCAGCGCCTCGCAATCTTTTCGGTCGCCGATCGGGCAGCCTCGACATCCCCGCCATCAAAGCTCGCCACGCCCTGCATGAACCGCCTCCCGGGCAGCAGGAATTCGCCGGCAACATCGTCGCAGAAGCGTTCGATCTGGGCGTTTTCATTCTTCGGATCGGCGATGGAGACAGAGTCGCTCACGCCGGTCTGCCCCAGCCAGATATGGGTCAATTCGTGGATGAGCGTGAAGGCCCGGGCGGGACGGGCGTCCCTGCCGTTGATCACCACAAAGGGTGCGATGTCGTCGGCCATGGAAAAGCCCCGAAAAACCTTGGCCGGGATGGCCGTGTGGTGCGAGCCGAGGTCGCCCAAGATCAGCACAAAGACCCCGGCGTCCTGGACGGCCGTGCGCAGCCGCCTGAACAAGTCGTCGGCATTGCCGCGCCTTAACATCGCATCGGTGTGATCAAAGCCGAGCCCCTCGGCGATGGCCGAGACTGCATGCTTGACGCCCTGTGCAAGGGTGATTGAGCCGACGAAGTCCGGCGCCTCAAAGTCCTCGTCATCCTCCAGCAGGTCGCGCACGGTGGACTGGCGCACACTGACATCGCGCAGGAGGGCGTCGAGCAGCGCATTCTCCCGGGGGGTGTGCCTGTCCGGGGTCTGCCGGAAATCTTGGCCGCGCGGTGCCGGGCGGGGCGGTGCGGCCAGGTAAAAGGCGGTCAGCGGGCGCCTATAGACCCTTGCCATATCCTCAAGCTGGTTTGTCGTCGGCAGTTTTTCGCCGGCCTCCAGAGCCTTCAACTTGTCGGCGGCGGTGCTCCGCTTGCTGCTCGTCAGCCCCAGTTTGGGGGCCGCCTCCTCGACGCTGAGGGCGGCAGTCGCGCGCGCCCAGATGAGAATTTCGGGATTCACTTTGATGGCCATTGCGTTTTCCGCCCTCGGCGGTGCTCTCTGGCGGTGAAACGGTCGCAATTATAGCGAGGCGAGGCCAGGTGCAATCGATCAGATCGTGTTCTCAAAAACCATTGAAAATACTGAATATTTAGCGAATTGCGTCATTCAATCTCATACGGCTGCCCATATCAAGAGGCTATACTCGCCCGCTTTTTTCCGCCGAGGAATTTTTCATGAACATCTCTGCAACAACCCCTTTTGCACTTCTCAGGAGGCGCAGCCTGCTTGCATGGTCGGCAGTGCTCGTCCTGCTCATGACGGGGGCGCCCGTCTCTATCGGGGAGTCCAAGCCGGCACTGTGGAAACTGTCGGATGACGACAGCGAAATCTGGCTGTTCGGCACCGTACACATCCTCAATCCGGATGTGCAGTGGCAGAACCGGCAGATCCGGAACGCCTTTGAATCGGCAGACACTTTGATCACCGAAGCCCCGACCAATGAGGTCAGCCCGCAGAAAATGCAGCGTCTCACGATGCGGCACGGTTTCAGCAAGTCCAAGCGCAGTTTTCTCAAGCGGCTGAGCCCCGAGGCGGACGCCAATCTGACCCAAGTGCTCGCCATGCTCGGCCTGCCCGAGGAGGCCGTCAAGGCTTCCATGGCGCAGATGCGCCCCTGGCTTGCCGCCACGATGATCACGGTGATGACGATTCAGGTGCGGGGCGCCGATCCCAATGCCGGGGTCGACAGCGTCCTCTGGAATCAGGCCAAGGCTCAGGGCAAGACGCTGGCCTATCTGGAAACCGTCGAGGATCAGTTCAACATCTTTGCGGATCTGGAGGATGCCGAGGAGATGCGCATGTTCGAGGACACCGTCAAGCAGCTGGCCGAACAGCCGGACATGCTCGATGCACTGGTGCAGCTGTGGCTCGATGCCGAGCAGGACCAGCTGGCTGAAATGATGCAGGCCAGCATGTCGGGCATGGATTCGCTCCGCGATGCCATGCTGCGCAAGCGCAACGAGGACTGGGCCGAGCAGATCAAGGAGCTCATGGACGGCTCGGGCAGCTACTTCATCGCAGTCGGCGCCGGGCATCTCGCCGGTTCCGACTCGGTGCAGGAGATTCTGAGGGAGCTCTACGACCTCGTCGCCAAGCGTCAGTAGCCCTATCGCAGGAGCCGGCGCTTTTCTATAATCCCGCAGTTTGCCTGTGCAAGGATCACCATCATGAAATTCACCACACTGGGTCACTCGGGGCTGAAAGTTTCGAGAATTTGCTTCGGCTGCATGTCGATCGGCGGGGACAACCCGCTGATGAGCTGGACAGTCGATGAGGACGAGGGCCGCCGCCTGGTGCGGCTGGGGCTTGAGAGCGGGATCAATTTCTTTGACACCGCCAACGCCTACGCCGCCGGCGGCTCGGAGACGCACCTCGGCCGGGCCATCAAGGACTTCGCCCGGCGCGACGAGGTCGTCATCGCCACCAAGGGCTTCTTCGGCCTCGGGCGCGGCCCCAACCGCAACGGCCTGTCGCGCAAGGCGCTGTTCCAGCAGTTTGACGACAGCCTCAGGCGGCTCGGCATGGACTACGTCGACCTCTACCAAATCCACCGCTTTGACGAGGACACGCCGATTGAGGAAACCATGCAGGCCCTGCACGACCTGGTCAAATCCGGTCGGGTGCGCTACATCGGCGCCTCCAGCATGTCGGCCTGGCAGTTTCAGAAGATGCAGTTCGTCGCCGAGCAGAATGGCTGGAGCAAATTCATCTCGATGCAGAACCAGTACAGCCTGCTCTACCGGGAGGAGGAGCGCGAAATGATGCCGCTGTGCATCGATCAGAATGTCGGTTCGATCCCGTGGTCGCCGCTCGCCCGCGGTGTGCTGACGCGGGACTGGGGGGCGACCTCGAAGCGCTCCGAGGGCGACTACTACGGTGCGCAGATCTACTCCAACCTCGACGAGCGGCAGCGCGAAATCGTCATTGAGCAGGATCGCAGGGTCGTCCAGGCGGTTGCGGACTTGGCCGAGCGGCGCGGGGTCAGCCGCGCCCAGATCGGCCTGGCCTGGCATCATCACAAACCGGCGGTCACCGCCCCCATCGTCGGCATCGCCAAGGAGTCGCACCTGGCTGACGCCGTTGCCTCGCTGGATATCGAGCTCTCCGAGGACGAGATCGCCGCCCTTGAGGCGAACTACATGACCCGGCCCGAGGCGCCCTCCGGTGCGATACGCCCGCGCTTTGACTTCACCGTCACAGTTCGGGGGTAGACGGGGGCACCCTTAGAGACAGGAGCCGAAGCCATGGGAAATTTGATTCTGCCCCGCACGGAAATGATCTGCCACGGGCCGAACATCGTCCAGCAGCAGCTGCCCGAGGTCCTGCTGCAGCACGGTCTCAGCCGGGCCTTTCTGCTGACCACCCCCAGCCTGGTTCGAAACGGCATCGCCGAGCAGGTTGAACGGGCGCTCGGCGCCGCCCATGCCGGCAGCTTTGGCGAGTCGGTCGCCCACACCCCCAGGGACGTTGTGCTGCGGGCCGCCCGGGCCGTCTCCCAAGCCGATGTCGATGCGCTGATCTGCCTGGGCGGCAGCTCGGTGGTTGACCTGACCAAGGGCGTTGCCATGGTGGTGGCCGAGGGTGCGGATTTTGAGTCGATGCGCATCCGCTACCGCCCCGGCGAGGTGCCGGTCATTCCGAGGCTGGGGCAGCCCAAGCTGCCGATCTTGGCGATCCCGACGACGCTTTCGGCCAGCGAGTACACAGCGGGCATTGGCATCACCGACCGGCAGACCGGCGAGAAGCACGGCTATGTCGACGCCAAAGTGGTTCCCAAGGTGGTGTTCCACGACTCGGTGATCTGCAGCCAGACCCCCGATGCACTCTGGGCCGCCACCGGCATGAAGATACTGTCCGACTGCCTTGAGATGATCGTCTCCAATCGGGCCGGGCGCTTCACCGATCTATACGCTTTTGAGGCGGCCACGATCCTGACCGAGGGACTGCCCGCATCGGTGCAGGGGGCGCACGGCGATGCAGGGCGCCTGGACAGTCGGGAGCGACTGCTCTACGCCGCCTACCTGTCGCTCAGCGTCGTGCTCAATTCCAGCCTGGGGCTGGTGGCAGCCATCCGGCACCAGCTCGGCGGCGCCCACGGGGTTGGACACGGCGAGGCCAGCGCGATCGTGCTGCCGCATGTCATGCGCTGGAACGCCCCTGCGGCCTCCGCCGGCTACGCCCGCATTGCCCGCTCCCTCAGACTGGATGCCCAGGACGACGACACCGCCGCCACCGAGGAGCTGATCAGGCACATCGAGGGGCTGATCGAACAGCTCGGCATACCCGGAACGCTGGAGGCCGTCGGCATCGGCGGGGACGACTTTGCCGGCATTGCCGAACACGTCTGCAGCGACATGTCGATCGCCAACAACCCCAGACCCGTCAAAAGCCCCGACGATGTCATCGAGGTCCTGCAGACGGCCTTGAAATAGGGCCGGGAGTCCCCATATAGGGTTCTTATGGGGGATAGAAACAGTGTTGCCATCTCGTGATAAAAGGCCGCAGCAAGGATGAAATATTAGATGAATGGAAAAAAGTTCCTGAGTTAGAAATTAAGCACCTAAAACGAAGTAAATTTGAAGTTCCATTCATCCATGTTCGGAAATTAAAAAAGAATAAAAATAAACAACTCGAGTTGCGTTTTCTCTTGGACAGTTTTGCTGACAGCAAGGCCTCTTCTGATCACATAAGAGAAAAAATAAAGGATATATGGGAGCAGGGTAAAGCTTTAGAGATCAGTTCGTCGGATGAGCTCGCCTTCGGAAGCATCTATATTCCGCCTAAAAAATCAAAAGCGCGCCTAGTAATAGCCCTAGAAGACCTATCCTTATCGGGGTGGAAAATGAAGGAAGATCAGCCGGGCAAGCTTAATTTGAAAGGTGTTGATATCGAACCTTTAGACTATGAATTTTGCTGGCTATGTGAAAATATTTCATATTTTCTGATTGCTTCAAAAGATAATAGTTTTGAACCTGAACAAGTTGGCAAAAAAATACTAGGATTTTTGGATAAAAATAAGCCTGATCTCAAAATTAGCATTGAACCCAGCTCTGGTGCGCAATTTAATACCACGGGGAAACTTAATTCTGCAAGAATGTGTTTAGAGGTGGTGATGCATGGTTTTAAGAAAATTCCGGAAATTCCGGGCAGGCTTTATCGAAATGTTCATCGCGAAATTAAGGGTCTAAAGAAGCAAATTGATGCCGTTGAAAAATTGCGGGACGGCAAAATAGCCAACCCGGAGCTTGAAAATATACTGCTGTATCCAGAGATATCGAACCAAGAACCGGAACCAAACTATGTGATGTACGGAGATCTTCGGTTGCCTATAAATACCGAGAAAGGCAAGATCGATGGCTATTTTGATCTGGATACTTTGCGCACTGAAGAAAACGACTTGGATGGAAATCAAGCGAAAGCAGTTTACGAATCTCTAAATCAAAGCCCAATATTTTTGGTTCACGGGCCACCGGGTACTGGAAAGACCAAAGTCATTGAGACAATTATTCGTAAGATTTTGAACAGGGACGATGGCAAGCGTATTTTGCTCTGTTCAAAGAACAACTTAGCTGTGGACAACGTTCTAGAGCGACTCATGAAGGAAACAGCAAACCTCGGAGGCGATGTCATTCGTCCGGTTCGGCTGGCTGCGGAAGAATCCAAAATTAGCGACCTCGTTCAACAAATTTGGCTTGATAATTTTTGGCTTCAAAGGAAGGCTACTTTGGAAAGGACTCATTTAAATAGGCATTTAGACAGTGAAGAGGAGTCTTTCAAAAGGAACTTTTTGCACTCAAGAAATGTGATAGGTGCAACTTGCGTGCATATAGCGCATGGGCAGTATCGCGAGCTATACGAGCAAGGCTTTGATTTTGTGATCATGGATGAGGCAAGTACTGCGACACCGGCAGAAGCTTTGATTCCTATATTGCGTGCAAAGCAGCAGCTGGTTTTAGTCGGCGATCACAAGCAGCTGCCGCCTTTTGTCACAAGTGATAAAAAGGTTTGGGATATAGAAAGAGAAAATTCTCCGGAAGTATTGGAGTATTCAGACAATAAATTGCGTAACAAATATGGAAAAAGCTTATTTGAAATTCTAATCAAAGGTTTTGAGGAATCAGAGAAAGAACATTTTCGATCAGAAGAGGGACAGCTCTACCAAATGCTAAACATTCAAAGACGAATGCCGAGTCAGATAGGCGATTTGATTTCCAAATATTTCTATGAAGGAAAATTAGCATCTCCCAAACATCAAAGAAATGATCAACCTCTGCCATTTAAAAAACATCCCGCATCGATTCTGTTTATTGATATTTCGAAGAGCAGTGACCCCAAAGATAATGATGATCCAAAAAACCGCCAAAACGAGTGTAGTGCGGAAGTTATTGTAGAAACACTGAAAACCTTGAATAGAAGGCTGGTTGTAAAAAACAATAAAGATAAAAAAGATGTGGCAGTTATTGCTGGGTATCGAGGCCAAGTGGAATTACTGGAAAATAGAGTTGATGAATTGAAACTCTCTAAAAAATTTAAGGGAGATATTCAGGTCAACACAATTGACAGTTTTCAGGGGCGCGAAAATGACATCGTCATATTTGACATGGTTCGAAGCAGCCCCTATAAGTGTTCTATAGGGTTTTTAGATGACCGCCGACGGCTGAATGTCGCTCTGTCGCGAGCCAAGGAACTACTAATTATTGTTGGTGACTTTGATTTTCTATCAAATAGAGCCAAGCCTGTTTGGGATGCCAATGATCCAAAAGATAAGAAGCGAAGAAAAAAGCCATTATTGAAGTTGATCGCCGATGAAATAAAAAGTAAAGGACTTATGTTTCAATCGCTTGATAAGGCTTTGAAATGAAGCCGAGTGCATCTATATCTAGAGGTTGATCGAACAGCTCGGCATACCCGGAACGCTGGAGGCCGTCGGCATCGGCGGGGACGACTTCGCCGGCATTGCCGAACACGTCTGCAGCGACATGTCGATCGCCAACAACCCCAGACCCGTCAAAAGCCCGGACGATGTCATCGAGGTCCTGCAGGCGGCCTTGAAATAGGGCCGGGAGTCCCCATATACGGCTCAGGGGGACAGGAACAACCAGTGGGCCATGGCTGCAAACGAAGGCACTGCTAATAACAGTGGATACGATTTAATTAGAAAAACTTTTGACCTATTTGAAGGGGTTGAGCTCTGGGAGGCGAGAGGATCTCAGGACTCTGCGCCCTATTGGGTACTTTGCATTCCCAATGGGCGCCTCCAACATCCCGATGCCTACGCCAAGGCGATTTCCCGTTTGTCTGCTCTTCGCAACGAGCCTGCGCTATTGACCTTGGCGGCCAACTATGAGTATGACGAGCATCTGTGTCTCGTATATGAAAGGAGCAATGAATGGGTGCCCTTGCAGTATCTGAGGCAAGAGGACGGAACCTACCCGCTTTGGGTCATGCGGGCAACCGCTGAATTGCTGGAGAGCTTCTACCGCCGTCGTCTGTCCGGACATTTTGCAGGGGCTGGCGCCATCTTTGTGGATGAGAGGCGCCAAGATGTTCGCCTTGCATTTATGGGCCTGGCCGATATTTTTACGGCTCGGGGAGTGATGCCGTCAGGGTTTCAGGGCAGACGCAGCTGGCTTGATGATGTCTACGGGTTGGGTGAGACTTTTTCTCAAGAGTTGGAGAGTTTGGGGGACGAGACGATTTCAAGATGCCTCTCTTCCGATCCGTCTAATCGACCCGAATATCGTGAATTGCTCAAAGCCATGCAAGATTACGAGGATTTTCATCCCCAATACGAGGAGGAAATGGTTATGCCTTTACTGGATTCAAGTGAAAGCACTGCTAATAACAGTGGATACGATTTAATCAGAAAAACCCTTGAAATTTTCGAAGGGATTGAGCTCTGGGAGGCGGAAGATTCGCAGGATTTTGAGCCCTGCTGGGTGCTTCGAATTCCCAACAGACGCACTCAGCATCCCGATGCTTACTCTAGGGCGCTTTCCCGCCTGTCCGCTCTGCGCAATCAGCCCTCGCTGCTGCCCTGGGTGGCCGACTATGAGGAGGGCGGGCATCTGTGTCTCGTATACGAAGGGAACGAGGAATGGGTTCCATTGGAACACCTAAGACAAGAGGGCGGCACCTGCCCGCTTTGGGTCATGCGGGCAACTGCGGAATTGCTGGAGAACTTCTACCGCCGCCGCCTGTCCGGACATTTTGCAGGGGCTGGCGCCATCTTTGTGGATGAGCGGCGCCATGAGGTGCGCCTGGCGTTTATGGGCTTGGCGGATATTTTCACGGCATTGGAAGTGATGCCGCAGGGCTTTCAGGGCAGACGCAGCTGGCTTGATGATGTCTACGAGTTGGGCCAGATTTTTTCTCAGGAGCTGGCGGGTTTGGGGGACGAAACCATTTCAAGCTGCCTGTCTCCCAATCCATCGGAGCGGCCTGAATATCGTGAATTGCTCAAAGCTATGCGAAATCACGAGGGCTTCCATCCCCAGTACAGGGATGTGATCCCGCTTTCGTTTATGAAAGGAGAGAAGCCGCCCGCACACGAGGAAATAGAGGAACTGCTGCACTGCCTAAACACCAATGACTGCTTCACGACGCCGTGGGAAGTCAACGAAAAAGAAAAGTAAAAAGGCAGGAAGCAGCGTTCATGTGATTTCCAGGCGGGAGAGTTTTTCGGAAGATTTTCCAATGAGATAGGAAATGCAAGTTTCTTCGTGCCTTTTTTCCACCGAAACAGCAGAAAAATTTCAGGGGAAGTGTTTAAGGCTCGGTTTGAATACTCCTCAGAGGATGTCCTGAACGACGATATCAACAAACACCACCATCTGACGCAGCAGCGTGACAGCAGGATAGAAAAACTGGATGAATGGAAGAGGGTGCCCGAGCAGGAAAAAGAGCACCTGGAAGAAAATGCGTTCAAGGAGCGGTATATCTATATTCAGGAATTAAGAAGAGATGGGGACAAAATCCCCAAATTGAACTTTCTCTTGGATGAAGACAAAACCTCTCGCAGCGATCTGAAAACCAGAATAGATGAAATGTGGGAACACTCCCGCACGCTGGAAGCCGTCGACTTCAAAGCCAAGGCGGAGTCCTCCGGAAATTCATCTGATCAGCAGGCCGTAAATGTCGGCTATGTTTTTGATGCACCAGAGCAGCCGCGCCTGGTCATCGTTCTGAAAAACATAAGAGGCGAGTCACCGCAAAGCCATCAAGCCGGAACGCTGGTCCTGGATGGCGGCCTCGCAGATTTGGATTATGAATTTTGCTGGCGCTCGGGAGAGCTTTTTTACTTTGCGGTCTCCAGAGATCACGATCATGAATTTGAAGAGAGGCATCAGGAGATCTCAGAACTTTTGCAGGACGGCGAGTCGAACACTGAAGTTCTGATTGAATCTGGCATCAATGCCAAGGGCAGGCTGCATTCGGTGAAAACCTGCTTTGAGGTCGTCATGCGCGATTTCAAGGACAAACCCGGCGGCTATCCCGGCGAACTGTATGAAGATGTCAGCCGTGAGACAGTTCCCCTGCGCCGGCAGATCGAGGCGGTTGAGGACTTTAGCCGGCGGGAAATGGTTGAGCCCGGTTTTGAGAGTGTGCTGCTGAATCCGGGAGGGCACCTTCCGCAGATTGTTTCGCTGGATGTTTCCGATGAGGTGAATGAAACTCCTGAGGACGGATATTCACTCTTCCAAGATGACGATGATTGGGGAGAAGGCGACCCTGATCCGGATTCATATTTTTCCAAATCAACCGGTGCGAAATCTGAAGGCACACGGCTGGATGAAAACCAAGAAAAGGCGGTTCAGGGCGCCCTGACTCAGAAACCGATATTTCTGATTCACGGCCCGCCGGGGACCGGCAAGACCACGGTTATTGAAGAGATCATCCGTCGGATTTTGACCGGGGATGACCGCAAACGCATTTTGGTGTGCTCGCAGACCAACCTGGCTGTCGATAACGTCTTGGAACGTCTCGGCAGGTCTGAGAAATCCGGAATTCGGCCCGTCAGGCTTGCTGCGGACGAGAACAAGATTGATCAGCCGGTCAAGCCGCTATGGCTTGACAAGTCCCTTCAGTCTTGGGGCAAGGATAAAATCAATCGCTCCAATCAATATTTCAAGCAGCTGCAAGATAGAGCCCCGGAAAAGGCTCGGAAAATCGAGAGAATTTTGAAAAAATATCATCAATTTCTCAGGGAGGCGGGCGCCCCAAACAGAAAAGATCGTTGTCTGATTCGCGGATATGACGGCTATGGACTTGAGTCGTTTGAGGAGGCTTTTCTGCGCTCAAGAAATGTGATTGGCGCCACCTGCGTACACATGGCGGCGGCGCGGTATCGCAGCCTGTTCAAGGGGACGTTTGATTTCGTGATTATGGATGAGGCCAGCAAGGCGACGCCGGCTGAATCGCTGATTCCCATCCTGCGCGCCAAGCGGGCGATTCTGATCGGCGACCACAAACAGCTGCCGCCTTTTGTGACCACCGACAAGGATGTTTTGGAAAAGGTCAGGGCGGATTCTTCAGAGGAGTTCGAATATCCGGACGAGACCTTGCGCAGGAAATATGGAAAAAGCCTGTTTGAGATCCTGATCGAAAACTTTCAGAAGCCGGAACAGGGGCAGCTGCAGCAGATGCTGAAAGTGCAGAGGCGCATGCCCAAGCAGATAGGCGATTTGATTTCGAGGCACTTCTATGGCGGCGAACTGGCATCGGACGAGGAGCTTGACAAGAAGAAAACAGCCAACCCGCCGCTGAGATTCAGGCGCCCCACCTCGATTGTGTTTATCGATACCTCGCACCACAAGGATCGTCACGACAATGGGAAGAGCACGTCGCGTCAGAACAGGTGCAACGCCAGGGTCATCGAGGAAACGCTGAAAACTTTGAATGAAAAGTTGAGGGAACTGGGGGAGGAAAAGGATATTGCCGTCATTGCGGGATATCGAAGTCAGGTGGGATTGCTGCGGGATAGAATCCGCAGATTAAAGCCCGCTCAAAAACTCAGACAGTTCAAGGGGGGCATTGAGCCGAATACGGTTGACGGTTTTCAGGGAAAAGAAAATGACATCGTCATCTTTGACGTGGTGCGCAGTGCCACGGGCGGAAAAATCGGCTTTTTGGACGACCGCCGCCGCCTGAATGTCTCGCTGTCCCGCGCCAGGGAATTGCTGATTATCGTCGGGGACCTTGAGTTTTTGTCCAAGAAGGCGGGGCCTATTCCGGATCCCGATATTCCGGGCGACAAGGAGCGACAAAAGCCGCTGCTGGGGCTGATCGCCGATGAAATCGCGGAACAGGGCTTTGTGTTTAACTCGCTTGAGGAGGCTTTGCAATGAACAGACAAGAGCAGCTGAAATTACAGAGGGATGTCCAAGGGGAGCACCATGACTTGGAGTGCAGCAAAATTATTCCGGTGCAATTTCCCTGCTGGAAGTATGAAGCCGATATTTTGGTTTCGACAAGGTCGGGCCCCGACACTTTGGACAAGGTGTTTATGGGATTGATTAAAAATGGGGTCAACACCAAAAAAGAATTGGCCAAGGTGCTGGGCGTGGATGATCGAGAATTCATATTTCAGCACCTCGGTCTCATGGCTGATCAGGGCTATGTTGAACTCTCTCAGGCGGGGGCTTATCAGCTGACCGCACTCGGAGATGATTTTGAAAAGGGCGAGCATAAAGAGGAGAGGATTGAGGAACGGTCGAGACAAACATCAAAGCCATACCTCTTTGTATGGGACTGTGCCTCGGGAGAATTATCCGATTCATTTGATGAAATTGTTATTGGGAAAAAGCCCAAGAAGGCTTCATCGGCGAAATTTTTAAAATATCCAAAACCTCCGTCTGAGGCTGATATTGAGGATGAATTATCGCAATACTTTAACGAGCATCCTGAAAATGAAAAGGATGCTTTTTACAGCGTGCTTCCCGTTGAGCGCCCCCGGAGATGGCTCAGATGGCACGAGGCTCGCTGGAAACAGGAATACGCCGTGTTGTTTTATGTTCCCAAGGGCAGAGACACCCCTGGTGACATCAAACATATCGAAGTGCGCCGTCGAGTGCAGTCTGCAAACGTGAAGTTTGAGCTCTGCGAGGAGCTCACGGGAATCATCAAATCCAGGCTGCAGCCGGAATGGTACGAACAGCTTGAAGACTTCTACAGCAAGGAGCCCAAACTGCAATGAGCCCTCCAAAAAAGCCCGCAAATCTCAACGCATCTGACCCGCGCGGGCGGCGGGTTGAGAGTGACAGCGCCATCCATATAATGCGCCCCGCCAATTCAGCCAGATCAGGCCTGTCATGACCCTTCGCATCAATTCCATCGCCCCCGACTTCACCGCCCAGACCACCCAGGGTGAGATCCGTTTTCACGACTGGATCGGCGACGGCTGGGCGATTCTGTTCTCCCATCCCAAGGATTACACGCCGGTCTGCACCACCGAGCTGGGCTATATGGCCGGTCTGAAGCCCGAGTTTGAAAAGCGCAGCTGCCAGATCCTCGGCCTGTCGGTCGACCCGGTGGAGTCGCACGAGGGCTGGGCCAAGGACATCGAGGAGACCCAGGGTCATGCGGTCACCTATCCGATGATCGGCGACCCGCAGCTCAACGTCGCCAAGCTCTACGACATGCTGCCGGAGGATGACGGCGACAGCTCCGAGGGGCGCACGGCTGTGGACAACGCCACGGTTCGCTCGGTCTTTATCATCGGTCCCGACAAGCGCATCAAGGCCATGCTGACCTACCCGATGAGCAGCGGCCGCAATTTTGACGAAGTCCTCAGGCTGCTGGATTCCTGCCAGCTGACCGCCAAGCATCAGGTCGCCACGCCGGTCAACTGGAAGCAGGGCGAGGAAGTCATCATCGTCCCCGCAGTTTCGGACGAGGACGCCAAAAAGCGCTTCCCCGACGGCTGGCGGGCGCCCAAGCCCTACCTGCGCATCGTCCCGCAGCCGAAGGACTAAAAGAACCAACTCAGGGGGGAATTTCAGCGGGGGGCTCTCATTTAGGTCCGCCGTCAATAGGCCGCCGCACACACAGAGCAAAAAAGTTTTCCCCGAGCCTCCCGGACACCCAAGCCCGCCCGCTCGGATGCCTCAGCCTGAGCCTTTGTCTCTGTCCTGTTCCCGCCGCTCCTGCTCGCGCGCGCGCTCCGTCAGGGCGTTCATGTCACTGCGCAGGGTGCGGATCTCGCGCATCAGCGCCGCGCGCTCATCGCGTGCCGCCTTGAATTCCCTGGCCTCCTGCTGCGCATCGGCTTCAAAGTAGTTGTGCTGCATCGCATTGACGACAATCGCGACAAAGAAATTCAGCAGGGTAAAGGCTGTGATCAGGGTGAATGGGAGAAAGAATGCCCACGCCCAGGGGTGGGCGTGCATCACCGGGCGCACGACCTCGGCCGACCAGCCGTCAAAGATGATGACCTGGAAGAGCGAGATCAGGCTCTTGCCCAAATCCCCGAACAGGTCGGGGAAGGTCGGCCCGAAGAGGTGGGTGGTCATCACCCCGGAGACATAGAACACCAGCAGGAGAATCACCAAAACAGAGCTGAAGCCGGGTATCGATGAGAGCAGGGCGCTGACCACATTGCGCAGCGGGGTGATCCTCGAGGCGATACGCAGGGCCTGAAGCACCCTCAGAGCGCGCAGCATCAGAAGCTCGTTGGCAATCAGGGCAATCACCACAATGCTGAGGTCAAACATCAGCCAGGAATCGGCACCGGGCTGGCGAAAAAATATCTTGCCGATGGCCGTGATGCGGATGACCAATTCGAAGACGAAGATCACGAGAATGATCCTATCGACGATATGGAGCCAGGGTCCAAACGCCTCGACTGCGGTCTTGGATGTCTCAATGCCCGGTATGGCCGCACTGATGCAGATCAGGATGAGAATGCCGTTCTGGAACCCTCTTGAAAGGGTCAATTCCCTGGACTTATCGACGACTTGATGCCAAAAAGCGGTTGAGCTCATCGCATGGATTCTCGGTCAGGAAGGGACATTTTGCAGAAAAATCCTCGAAGGGGGAAGTGCAGAGCGCCGACCAGCTGCCGCTGTGCGACCGGTCTCTCTGAGCCTCCCTTGATGACTGGTGCAGGGTCCTGCGAAGGCATCATTATAATTTTGTCGCCGCAATGCCCGCCACCTCGGGCAGAAAGCCGAAGAGGGAGGCCTGAATCAAGCATGAAACTCTACATCGTACCGCTGGCGCCCAACCCGACCAAAGTCATGCTCTACATCGCCGAGCGCACCGCACTGGGGGCGGACATGGGCATTGAGCAGGTCGTCGTCAACACCCTCAAGGGTCGTCACAAGGAGCCCGAGCACTTGGCGCGCAACCGGTTTGGGACGCTGCCGGTGCTGGAGCGTGACGACGGCTCCCATCTGACCGAATCGCGCAGCATCATCAGCTATCTGGACGAGCGCTTTCCCGAGCGGCGGCTGGGCAGCGACGACATTGAGACGAGGGCGGTGGAGCGCGACATCGAGCAGGTGATCGACCTGCGCATTTTCGAACCGCTGGGCATCTACGTCCACACCGTCAAGTCTCCGGTCGGCTACCCGCCCGACCCGGTCAAGGCCGCCGAGATTGAGGAGCGCCTTCCCCTCCCGCTCGACTACGTTGAGGAACTGCTCTCGGACGGTCGCGACTTTGTGGCGGGCGACGCCCCGACGCTGGGCGACTGCACCCTGCAGTCCGTCATGCAGTTTGTGCGCTTCATCGAGGTCGATGTCATCGGCGACCGGCCTCATCTGCGCACCTGGGACGAGCGGTATCGCAGCCGGGCAGAACTCGCCGAAGTCATCCGCTGGTGACATGGTGACATCCAGGGGCGCATCGGACAGAAACGGGAGGAAAAATGGATCTGGGACTGACAGGAAGAAAGGCGCTGGTGTGTGCCTCGTCGCGCGGGCTGGGCTATGCCTGCGCCGAGGCGCTGGTGCGCGAGGGCGCCGACATCGTCATCAACGGTCGCGACGCCGAGAAGCTTGAGCAGGCCGCCAGCCAGCTCGGGCGGCTGGGCGGCGGGACGGTCAAGGCGGTCTGTGCGGACGTCGGCACCGAGGCGGGGCTGGACGCGCTCTGCACCGCCTGCCCGGAGCCGGACATTCTCATCAACAACAACGGCGGCCCCCCGCCGGGGCACTACCGAGACTGGGACGAGCCGGTCTGGAACCAGGCGCTGCACGGCAACATGCTGACCCCGATCCTGCTGATCCGCAGGGTGATAGACGGCATGCGCGAGCGCCGCTTTGGCCGCATCGTCAACATCACCTCGGCGCTGGTCAAATCGCCGACGCCGAGCATGGGGCTGTCGACGGCGGCGCGCGCGGGTCTGACCGGTTTCACCAAGGGGCTGTCCAGGGAGGTCGCCAGGGAGAACGTCACCGTCAACAACCTGCTTCCGGGGCGATTCGAAACCGACCGCCTGCGCCAGCTGATGGAGTTCACGATGCAGGCTCGGGGGCTCAGCTACGAGGACGTGCGCACAGAAATGGAGGCCGAAATTCCGGCTGCGCGGCTCGGCGAGCTGTCCGAGTTCGGGGACACCTGCGCGTTTCTGTGCTCGGTTCAGGCCGGCTACATCTCCGGGCAGAACATCCTGCTCGACGGCGGCAGCCACGGCGGTTTGCTCTAAAGCCAAAGCCATCCCGATTTTCCAGCGGCAGCAACGGCGCCGGAGTCGACCGAGCCGATGATTTCGGGTGCTGCGTGCTGCGGGCGACCCCGGAGAAGCCTTTTCTCAGGCAATCGTCACCCTAATCTCTGAATTTTCCATAGTCTAGAATTAATGCGATAAAAATAAGAGGCAGTTTGAAGCTGTTCGATATGCCGGAAGAGTTTGAATCAGAGAATGAAGCCTCAGCAGCGGAGGCATCAGCACACCTGCCTGGCTTTTCCCACATGGAAAATATGGATGAAGGGCTGCTTCAATTCACAAAAGACAAGATTGAGCAGCTGAGAACGGGGGCCCTGGATCTCACGAGAAAAAATAGATATATCAACACCCAGCTTTATGGAAACACCACCCGGCTGATCAGGGTGGTTGATGAGCAGCCGGGGATCCTGTTTGCAAAACTGATAGACGACAAAAAACTTTCGTTTGACCCCCTTCCGCGACTTGACAGCGATCCCGCTGATGAAGACGAGGCTGATTTCAATTACGCTTTTCTCCAAGCCCAAATCATTGACGAGGACTACAGCCATGCGCTTGAAGCGATAGATGCCTCAGCGGAGGATGCTGAAGAACAGAAGAGAGAATTGGATCGTCAACTCAAAGACAAAGTGCGTGAACAGTTGGGAATGCCGGCGCGCGCCCAAGACAAAGCCCACCAAAACCTTGCAGACCATGCCCGACAGAACGGCATAAACCCTGACTATGAATTGCCCCCGCCCGATGAAGTGAGTCCAGACGGCAGACATGAAGACAGGAAAATACAAACTCTGCTGCTGCCCAAGGATCTGGAGCGAGTGGCGCAGGGCGTGTATTCCAGAGGCCAGTCTTTTCTGGATGAGACCGGTGTCAACATTGTGCGGGGTGCATTTGGTTTTCTGGAGTGGAAGGATGTCGAGAACGACGACCAAAAGTTCTGCTCCCCCCTGATTTTATTGCCGGTAAGCCTTGAGAAGAAAGCTTCCAGGGGAGGCTTTCGTTTTTCAGTCACCAGCGCCGGGGACGGCGCCTCCCATAACCGGTTTCTTTTGCATAAGTTGAAGAATGAATTCGGTCTTGATCTGCCTGTTTTTGATGGGGAAGAGGATGGGCTGGAGGATTATCTGAAGCGGGTTCAGTCAGAATTGGACCTGAACAAAATCGAGGGACGTGTCAGGCGATTGGTCTGTTTCGGAGACTTTCGCGCCCTGCAGATCGCCATTTATGAGGATCTTGATCCGAATGAAATCATTGTCACGGATATTGTCGATGCGCTATTAAATGGGTCAGAATCATCGGCTGATTCTTCTGGCACTGCAAACGAGTATGAGACCGATGATCCTAATATTGCAAAGAAAGTCCCTCGTCTTGTTCTTGACAGCGATGCCTCACAATTTAGCGCCCTGGTGGACATTGCAGATGGCAAAAATCTTGCCGTTGAGGGGCCGCCCGGAACCGGCAAATCGCAGATGATTGTGAATGCCATCGCCAGCGCGCTGCATGGTGGCAAGAAGGTGCTTTTTGTTGCCTCGAAAAAAGCTGCGATTGAAGTGGTTGAAAGCAGGCTCAAGGCCTGCGGTTTGGGGGAGTTTGTCCTGCCGATTCATCCCAATGAGAGTCGAAAGGAGTTTGTTCAGTCTTTGGCCAAGCGGGTGAATATGGATCCGGTTGAGGACAGGCGAGCCTATTTTGATAGAAGAAAAAAAGAGCTCTCGAAATTACAAGAATACTTGTCCGACCATATTAAATTCCTTGGCGGCAAATCGGGGTTCGGAGAGATGAGCCGGTTTGATGCCATGTCGGAATATATCAAGGAAGAAGGCAAGGTTTCTGAGCTTCCCCGAGAGTTGAGAGAAGAAATTCACTCTGAATTTGCACGACAATATTATGAGAGCGATTCAGTTGGTGAGCTGCTTGAAAAGTACCAATCTGCATGTATTGAGGTTGAAAAGGCCAGCACGATCTGGGACAGGTTTGCCGGCTCTGTTTCAGTCTTTCAAGCAAAAGAAATAATTGATGAATGCGTGGATATATCGGAGTCTATAGAAGCAATAAATGATTTAAAGATAAACCTAGAGCAAGACAGCCTAATGCTTGAACAGGAGGATAATTTTATTGGGGAAAATGCATCGGCAGAAATTGAGATCATTGGCTTGGCTGCAAACTTGGAGGCAGTATTGGGGGATGCCCTGAAAGAACTTGCTGTCAGCGAGGAGAATCACAACATAGATATTGAATCGATTGAATCCATCCTAGAGTCATTGTCAAACCTCTCAAGGTTTTTTCAAAACATTCCCAGCCGGGAAAGACTTTCCGAACTGAAGGGCATCCTTGATACGCTGGAGCATCTTGATCTTCACCCTCCAGTTCATGCAACGCATGACATCTTAAATGATCTCATCAGGGCTGACCAAGAAAAGAGGCATGAGCTTGAAATTGCCCGGGAGTGCAAGGCTGAATTCGAACCATTTTTTGAGCGGCAATCTGCTGAACTCAAAAGTGTCGGGCTTGATGAATTTAGGGCGGCTGCTGAATTGGCGAAAAATTTGCCGGATGAAATCTCTTCGAGATTGGGCGAGTTTGAAATAGATGCCCAAGATGTTAGGAAGCTTGCCGGCTTGATCAGGAGGGCAAGGGAGTTGAAAAAACTGAAAGATTCACTGACCCCAAAGTTCAGTTTCTTCTTGATGCCGCCGCTGGGCATGCTTCTGCAGCATGTCAGCAAACTCTCCCAGCCCGAGCATTTCTTTTCATTCCTTGACTTCAAATACCGAAAGGCCAGAAACTTCTACCTTTCAATCAACAAGAACAAAACAGCTCCCTTTGATCGGGAGCAGGCCGCTGGAGATCTGTTTGAACTTGCCGAGCACCAAAAGATGTCGGAAGATCTCAGAAGCAGCCTGCCTGAGGTGCTGGCTGCCTTCGACTCCGAAGATGAAGAGGGTTATTTGAATGTCCTTGAGCTGATAGGGTTGATACGGGATGATCAAAATGTCAATAAGCTGCAGGATCATCTGTTCAGGGACCTGTCGCTGCTGGCCTCTATCCCGCGAAATGTTCGTTTTCTGGAAAAGAACCCATTCACTGATCCATATCAAGTCTTTTCAGAGTGGCTGAATGAGGCTGAGAGCGAATATCAGCAGCTGCACCAGAATGCCTTGAATGGGATAGGGTTTGCGGAAGAAATCGGCGGGCCGATAGGCTATGAGACATTTTCTTCACTGGTATCAGATATTGAAAGATGTCGTCTGTCTATTGAACAGGTTCTGACAGAAACAGATTTTCTGGATAAGTTAATTGACGTTGACAACAACACGATTGAAGAAATAACTGCTGTTTTGCGGGCGGTCAAACAACTGGATGAAGAACTGCTTGGGCCGGCAGAAAAAAGGAAATTTTTGGCTTCGCACTTGAACTGCAGGGAAGGGCGCGATGTGTTGGAGGAATTGAAGGAGCTGGGCGCCCTCCATGCATCATTTCAAGAAAAGGTTAAAAAGCTGCATGAAACTGAGGGCCTGAAGAAAATACTTGATTTCCAGCAAAAAACCTTTGCCGAGATCAAGGCCACACTTGATGGATGCATGGCTGAGGGAGCACAACCGCTGCTGTTGGCGTCAGATAAAAACTCACTCCGCAATAGGCTCTCTGCGGACGAGGCGGTCAGCAAGGTCGTGAAAGCCATTGAGACATATAACACGCCCGAGGGTCACAGCCTGACCGAGGCGGGACGATTGATGGCAGTCCACTCCGTTGCACAGGTCTTGGCTAATGAATGTCCGAGAGAATTGGAGAAGTTCAAAACACATGACTTGGTGGAGGGCGCCAGAGTCAAGTTTGCTGAATTGGATGAGCAGGTAATTAAGTTGAATCGAAAAATCTTGGCTTTGCAGATTCAAGAACAATGCAGCCCGCCGCCCGGCATTGGCAGAGGTCGCAGAAGTGAATGGACTGATATGAGCCTTATTAACCATCAAATTTCATTGGAAAAAAGATACAAATCACCCAGGCACATTGTTTCAAAGGCCAGAGATGCGCTCTTGGAACTCAAACCCTGCTGGATGATGTCTCCTCTTGCAGTGGCCCAGTATGTCGATAAGAACAATCTGAGTTTTGATCTCGTAATCATTGACGAAGCGTCTCAGATGGAGCCTTATATGGCCATGGGCGCCATCATGCGGGGCAAGCAGCTTGTGGTGGTCGGAGATCAAAATCAGCTTCCGCCGACTGATTTCTTTGTCCGGGACAGCGACAGCGATGAGGTGGATGAAGATCTGCAAACTCAGGAGGAGTCCATCCTGCAGATGGCCAATCTGGCGTTTCATCCCAAACGGCGCCTGCGCTGGCACTACCGTTCCCGGGACGGGCGCCTGATCGCCTACTCAAACAAAAAGATGTATGACGGTGATCTGATTATTTTCCCCCACTCTAATCCTGAAGGCAGCTCCCTCGGCGTCCATCAAATTCCTGTTGAAAATGCGGTTTATCGTTCGGGCACCAATCCGCTTGAGGCTCAAGCCATGCTGGATGGAATTGCCGAGTTCATGAAGGCGCATCGCAATAAATCTCTTGGAGTCGTTGTGATGAACATTAAGCAGCAGGAACTCTTGCAGCAAATGTTTGACCAGCTCCAAGTCACTGACACAGAAATTGCTGCTTACTGCGAAGCTTGGGAAGAGAAAAACGGCGGCCTGGAGAAGTTCTTCATCAAAAATATCGAAAAAGTCCAGGGCGATGAAAGAGACGTGATTTTCATTGGCACGGTTTATGGCCCAGAGGAGGCGGGCGGAAAAGTGCATCAACGCTTTGGCCCCATTGCGGGCATTAATGGCAGACGCCGCCTGAATGTTCTGTTTTCACGCGCCAAGTGCCAGATGGTGACCTATACCAGCCTACAACCCGGGGATGTCAACGAAAATAATCCAGGGACGGCCATGTTGTCGGGTTGGCTGTCTTACAGCAAGACAGGGATTTTGGAAGCCGGCGAGGTCACCAAGAGAGAGCCGGAAAGCCCGTTTGAGGAACATGTCATCTCTCTGTTAAGGGATGCCGGGTATGAGGTGGATCCTCAAGTTGGAGTAAGCGGATATTTCGTTGACATCGGAATCAAACATCCTGAATATCCTTATGGTTATCTGCTCGGAGTGGAGTGCGACGGGGCCAAATATCATTCATCCAAATCGGCTCGGGAGCGGGACAGGTTGCGCCAGCAGATATTGAAGGAACGGGGGTGGTGCATACACAGGATTTGGTCGACCAACTGGTTTCAAAATCCCAAGCACGAGTTTGAAAAGCTCCAGCGAGCGATCAGTAAAAGATTGATGCAGGCGAAAACCCAACCCAATGTTTCCTCTGCCGCAGCGGATGAGCTTCATCAAAATGTTGATGATGATGAGTTGGAGAATCTGGATCTCTCTGAATCACCGAGTCATGCAGGAGCAAATGATTCTGCATCGGGTTCAGACCAAGTCGGGTTTGGAACTCGATTCACTCTCCATTATCTGGAGGCGAGTTTTGACGATGAAAATTTGGCGATCGCTGAAAAAGGACAGACACCTGCCCCATTGAGAGGGGTCATCAGCCCGGATTCTCCGATCGCCAAAGCTGTATGGGGGTGTAAAACCGGAGAGGTTGTCGCTGTTCGAAAGGACTACAGGCTTCATCGTGTCAGGATTCAGATTGAAGACTAGATGTGCAAGGCCCCATTGCCCCAGCTACGGCGCCGGAGTCGACCGAGCCGACAATCTCTGATCCAGCTCAGGCCGGATCGTCGGGGTTGATCCCGGCGCGGCGCAGCGTGCTGCGGGCGACCAGCAGAACGGCCTCGTCCAGCATGATGCCCTCGTAGGCCACGGCATTGCCGCCGCTCTGGGCGCTGGCCTGGAGGATGCCCCGGGCGCGGTTGACTTCGGCCTCGCTGGGCGCCAGACCCCGATGCACCGGCTCGATCTGCTTCGGGTGGATGACCGCCTTGCAGCGAAAGCCCAGGCTTTTGGCGCGCTCGGTCTCGCTGCAGACCCTGTCGGCGTTGTCCAGCTCAAGCGAGGGCACATCAATCGCCAGGGCTTCGCCGGCCGCCGCCGCCATCACCATTCGGGAGCGGGCGTAGAGCAGGGCGTCCCAGTCAATCCCGGCTCCCAGCTGCGCAGCCAGATCCACCCCGCCCAGCATGACGGCGAGCACCTGGGGGATGGCGGTGATCTGATAGGCCTGCTCGATGCCGACGGCGTCCTCCAGCAGCGGCAGGCACGGGCGCCCGTCCAGCTGGCCGCAGACCGTGTCGATGTGGTCAAAGCGCGCCTTGGCCGGCATCGCCATCACGTAGGAGGGCAGGGCGCGCACGGCGGCCAGGTCGTCGCCAAACCACGGGCTGTCAACCGAGTTGATGCGCACGGTGCAGCCGACCGGCGGTGCGCCCCCCAGGCCGGCGAAAAATCGGGCGGTGTGCTCGTGGCTGCGGTGCTTCTCCTCGGCGCCGACGGCGTCCTCCCAGTCGATGCAGATGGCATCGGCGCCGGAATTCAGCGCCCGCTCAAAGCGGTCGGGGCGGTGGGCGGGGACGAACAGCAGGCTGCGCCAGTTCAGCCGGGTTTTGCGCACAGGCGATTTTTTCTTGGACATGTCAATGAGCTCCCGTATCTATATCTGCATATCTGATTGAAACTGATTATTTACGGGCATTGCTGGCGGCGGATATGCACATCATGCCGAAGCCGAATCCCATCAACCCGCAACATATTGAAAGCCAAATGAAGAGGAACGAAATTCCCCACGCATCAAAAAGAGCGCTGATCCAATCCAGCACAGGAAAAATCACATGCAGCGTAAAGGTGGGAAAGAGCAGTCCCGCAAGCGATGTCAGCGAGACTAAAACAATGGGTTTGAGTTTGATGTTCATAAGTGAAATCCTCGTTAAATGATGCGGAATATCCGCAGGAAATTGGTCGCCGCCCCCACTTCAGGCGCACCTTCACCGAGGCGCTCTGCCCCCGACTGGTTTCCGCTCAGGCGGCCTCGTCCTCGGCCCGCTCCAGCGCGCGGCTGGGGTGCATGCCGTTGACATAGCCCATGAAGGGCGGGTGAATCGAGTAGCCGATCAGCTCGCGGGCGCGCTTCGGCATGCGCTGCACGACGTGCTTCGGCGTCGCCAGCAGGAAGTTCTCCAGCGGGCGCATCCAGCCGACGCAGTACTGCGGCGTGATGATGAGTCTCGGATTGTCTGAGCGGTTGGCGCCGCCGCGGTGCCAGACCAGGCCGTTGAGCAGCATCAGCGAGCCGGCCGGCATCACCGCCTTGACGGCGTCGTCACGGGCGCCGACATCCTGGGTCTTCTCGCTCCGGTCGGTATAGGACTCGGCGCTGGCGGTGCCCTCGATGCGATCCTCGGTCCATTTGTGGCTGCAGGGCAGGAACTCGGTGGCGCCGTTGTCCTCGGTCATGGCGTCAATGGCCCAGAAGGCGCTGACCTGAAGCGCCTCGCGCGGTCGCGGCAGCTTGCAGTGCGAGTCGTCGTGGTGCCAGGGCTGGGGGGTTTCGCCGGGGTGCAGGTTGATCGCCAGCATCGCCGAGAGCTGGCAGCTGGTCCCCAGATCGGCCTCGGAGAAGGCCAGCGGCAGCGGGTGGGCGGCCAGGTGCGAGAACACGTCGGACTTGGCCATCATGGCGTAGACGCGATTGCTCTTGAGGCCCTCGAAATCGCCGCGCCCCCTGATGTCGGCCTCCAGATGCGGCCTCAGTGCGGAGCGGATCTCGGTGAGCTGCTCATCGCTGAGGACGCGCTCAAAGATGGCGTAGCCGGTCTCGCTGTAGTCGCGGTAGACATCTTCAAAGCTTCGACCGCCGAGCCACTGGGCGATCTGTTCCTCCTTGACGGGTGCAATCGCGTGATCTTCAAAACTCATGGGGGTCTTCCCTCGGTGCAGTTTTGCGGCGGTAATCTTAGCGCCAAAATTTCATTCCCTATATGAGTAGAATGCCGCACTGCATTGCAGCATTGCACGGGGGTTTCCAATGAGCAGCAATCACTTTGATGTTTTAATCGTCGGGGCGGGCATATCGGGAATCGCCTCCGCCTGCCATCTGCAGCGGCAGTGTCCCGGCAAGAGTTTTGCGCTGCTCGAGGGGCGAGACAGCATCGGCGGGACCTGGGATCTGTTCCGATACCCCGGCATCCGCTCCGACAGCGACATGCACACGCTCGGCTTCAGCTTCAAGCCGTGGAACGACCCCAAATCGATCGCCGACGGCCCCGCCATCATGAAATATCTGCACGAGACCGTTGCCGAGAACGGCCTGGAGCAGCACATCCGCTACAACACCAGGATCAGCTCGGCGGCCTGGTCGAGCGAGCGTGCTGAGTGGTCGGTCGAGACCGACGGCGGGGAGAGCTACACGGGCAACATGCTGCTGATGTGCGGCGGCTACTACAGCTACGACGAGGGCTTTACGCCGGAGTTTGAGGGGGTCTCCGATTTTCAGGGCGCCGTGGTGCATCCGCAGAAGTGGCCCGAGGATCTGGACTACGCCGGCAAGAGGGTCGTCGTCATCGGCTCCGGCGCCACGGCGATGACGCTGGTGCCGGCGATGGCCATGAGCGGGGCCGAGCGGGTCACGATGGTGCAGCGCTCGCCGACCTACGTCATCTCGATGCCCGATCACGATTTCATCGCCAACACCCTGCGCAAGATCCTGCCGGACTCGTGGGCCTATGCCATCACGCGCTGGAAGAACATCAACCTGCAGCGCTATGCCTACGGTCGCACCCGCACCAAGCCCGAGAAGGTCAAGGAGAACCTGCTCAAGATGGTGCGCAAGAACCTGCCCGATGAATACGTCGACGAGCACTTCGTGCCCCGCTACAACCCCTGGGATGAGCGGCTGTGCCTGATCCCCAACGGCGATCTCTACGACGCCATCAACTCGGGCAGGGCCGATGTCGTCACCGATCACATCGAGCGCTTCACCGAGAGGGGGCTGAAGATGCAGTCGGGCCAGGAGATCGAGGCCGACATCATCGTCACCGCCACCGGGCTGAACCTGGTGGTGCTGAGCGATGTCCGTCTGAATGTGGACGGCCTTGACATCGACATGCCCGAGACCATTGCCTACAAGGGCATGATGTTCTCGGACATCCCGAACCTGGTGCAGACCTTCGGGTATGTCAACGCCTCGTGGACGCTGCGGGCCGACCTGACGGCGGAGTACTCCTGCCGCCTAGTCAATCGCATGGATGAGCTGGGCATGCGCCAGGTGACGCCGAGGCTGTCCCCCGAGGATGTCGACATGGACGTCACCACGTGGATCAGCGAGGAATTCCAGCCGGGCTACATGCGTCGCAAGATGCACCTGTTCCCCAAGCAGGGCGATCGGGAGCCGTGGCTCAACACGCAGAACTACCATCTGGACAAGCAGATGATCCGCAACGCCCCGCTGGAAGACGGCCGGCTGACTTTCTCCAATCCGCCCGGTGCGGCGGCAGCGCCCGATGCCGGCGCCGCCGAGCGGGCTGAAGTCCCGCCCGCCCGCCGGGAGCCGGTTGCCGAGCAGGCGGCCTAGCGGAGTTTCCCCGGTCTGAGCGGGCTGTCGGGGGCTTGCATGCTTGTCCGGACGCGCACCGATTTGCTGCATTCTGGCCAGCGCGGCGGCCATTTATGCGGATTGCGCTATAAGTAAGAATCTCACCGCAGCGGCGGCGGCGAGCACCGGCAGCTAATGCAGCGCTGGTGCTGCAGCCGGGACGACAGCAGCGGGAGGTGTCCCATCAGTTTCGCACCGTGCCCTCGGTCCGCAGGCGGCATTTCTGGCCGGTGGTCTGGGTCATCGTCAGGGCGATCCTGATCGCCTGTGCGGTCGGGGCGCTGTTCTACCTAAGCCTTTATACTTACGCTGCACCGCGCCGCCAGGCTTGCCGCTGTGTCCGCCGTCACCCCCGCTGTTCTGATCCTCGCCGCACTGGTCCTCGCACCGGTGCACCTGCCGGCGAGTGAGATCGATCCGCAGGAGTTCGGCGAGCTGAAGGCGGATGTCCGCAACATTAAAGAAACAACCGAGGACATCAGGCGCGATGTGGAGGCGGCGACCTTGCGCATCGAGGATGAGGTGAGAACTCTCATAGCCGAGGTCAAGGCCGAGCGTGAGGATGTCGTCCGCTGGTCGGAGCTGGATCGGTGGACTTCGATACTGGGTTATCTGCTGACCACCGGACTCGGCGGCGGGCTAACCTTGCTGGTTCAGTGGCTGCGCTCGCGGCGCAGCGATCCGCCGAGCTGATCCGCAAAAGCCACCCCTTCGGTTTGACCCGAGCTTTTCGCTGCCGGCCGTGCTCATCGCCGGGATTTTTCTGATCATCAAAAACCTGCTTCGCTACCGGCGGGAGCAGCCCAGGGACCCCTCGGTCATCGACGGCGAGTAGCGGCGGAGCCGCACCCGAGCGGAAACACTCTGAACCCTTATCATTCGCCGCCTGCGGCGGAGCAGCCCCGCCGATTCGGACGGTCGAGGGGGAAATCTCATTAGCACAACATCTGAAGAAACTGTGGAAGAAAACGCCCATTCGCCCGCCGACACCTCTGTGTCGGAGCGTGTGACCGATGCGATTCACCACGCCCCGATCGGCCCGCTGCAGATCGGCGTATTCGTCATCGGCTTCGTGCTGTCAATGCTCGAGGGCTTTGACGTCCTGGCGATCGCCTTCGCCTCGGTCTCGATCCAGCGGGAGCTGAACCTGACCCCCGATCAGATGGGCATCCTGTTCAGCTCGGGTCTGCTGGGGATGATGCTCGGGGCGATGATGCTGACCCTGCTGTCGGACCTGCTGGGGCGGCGGCGCATGATCCTGGCGGCGCTGACCCTGTCCGGGGTCAGCATGGTGCTGACGCCGCTGCCCGAATCGCTCTGGGCGATTGCCGCCCTGCGCCTGCTGACCGGCGTCGGCGTCGGCGTGCTGCTGGCGACGGTGGCCACGATCGTCGCCGAGTTTGCCCCGGTGCGCTGGCGCAGCCTGATGGTCAACGCCTCGCTGGCGGGGTTTGCATTCGGCGCCGTGGTCGGCGGGATCGTCTCCGCCGAGATCATCGGCGTCTACGGCTGGGGCAGCATCTTCTACGGCGGCGGGGCGCTGACGCTGATGCTGGTGCTGCTGGTCTGGATCGGGCTGCCGGAGTCCCCGGAGTTTCTGCTGAGCCGCAGGCCCCAGGGGGCGCTGGAGAGCCTGAACCGGATTTTGGCGAAGCTGGACATGCAGCCGCTCGAGCGGCTCGATCCCCCCAGAGAGGAAGCCCAGAAGGGACTTTTGAGCGGCGGCCCGGGCCAGCTGCTGAGTTCCGAGTGGCGCGGGCGCACGCTGCTGCTGTGGCTCAGCTTCGGGTTTTCCTACGGCGGGCTCTACTTCCTGCTCAACTGGATCCCGCAGATCGTCAACGCGGCCGGGGCCAGCGAGACGGTTTCGATCTACGCACTGACGGCATTCAACGTCGGGGCGGTGGCCGGCATCCTGCTGCTCGGCGTGCTGTCGGGGCAGGGCCGAACCTCGCTGATGGTCGGCGTGTTCTTCGTCGCCTGTGCGGCTTCGATGATGGTCTTCCCCTTTGTCCAGGGCGACGTCATTCTGCTGGTGTGCGGGCTGATGGGCGGGCTGATTCAGGGGGCGGTGGTCGGGCTCTACGTCTGCGGGACGATCCTCTATCCGGCCGAGGTGCGCGCCACCGGAGTCGGCTGGGGCATTGGCCTGGGACGCATCGGCGGGGTGGTCGGCCCCTACCTGGCCGGCCAGCTGCTGGCGCTGGAATTGTCGGTGCCCTGGCTGTTCTTCATATTCGCGGCGCCGCTGCTGATATCGGCTTGGGCGGCGCTGCGTCTGCGGGTCTGAGCGCACCAGTCAAAAGCCATATTGTTATACCATTCCGCCCGGCTTTGACCTATTTGGGAGGATCAGTCCATGTCAACCAAGATCATCGTGATTTGCAATCTCAAGCCGGGCAAGGACCCGGCTGCTTATGAGAAGTGGGCGAGGGAGGTCGACATTCCGTCGGCCACCAGCCTGAAATCCATCGACGGCTTTGACCTGCTGCGCGCGACCGGGATATTCGGCTCGGACGAGGCCCCGCCCTATCAGTACATCGAGGTGCTCGAGGTCAACAGCGTCGAGGGTCTGGCGAGCGAGATGGCCGCCAGCGAGGCCATGCAGCAGGTCGCCGCGCAGTACCAGGAGTGGACCGACAACCCGATTTTCATCCTGACCGAACCGGTCTGAGGCGTGTACCAAGACCTCAGCGGCAAGGTCGCCGTCGTCACCGGCTCGGGCCGGGAGGCGGGCATCGGCTTTGCGATCGCACGGCGCCTGCACGAGGAGGGCTGCAGCGTCGTCCTGACAGACATCGGCGCCCCCAGGGGCGAGCACTTCCCGAGCGGCGCCATTGGCGAGCTCGACGAAATGCGCCGGCTGGCCGATGCACTGGGCGCTGAGGACACGCTGACCCTGGCCTGCGATGTCACCAGCGAGACCGATGTCGCCGCTGCGGTGCAGGCCGTCGTCGCCACCCACGGGCGGCTGGATATCTGGGTCAACAACGCCGGGGTCGGCTACCTGATGAAGCCCATCGTCGAGATGTCGGTGCAGGAGTGGGACACAGTTCTCGACGTCAACCTGCGCGGGGCCTTCCTCGGCATCAAATACGCCGGTGCGCAGATGCAGAAGCAGGGCGCCGGCAGCATCATCAACATCGGCAGCCAGGCCTCGAAGTCGGGCTTCGGCCACGCCAGCGCCTATACGGCCTCGAAGCACGGCCTGGTCGGGCTGACGCGCTCGGCGGCGCTCGAGCTGGGCGAGAGCGGCGTGCGCGTCAACACGGTCTGCCCGAACCACATCACGACCGGGCTGGGGGCCTGGCAGAACAGTCACTTTTCGCAGCTGCAGGGGCTCAGCGAGGACGACTATCTGGCGGCGATGCGCGCGCGCATTCCGCTCGGCAGGCCGGGCCGGCAGCGGGACATCGCCGACGCCTGCGCGTTTCTGGCGTCGGATCAGGCGTGCTACGTCACCGGCGAGTGCATGAACGTCTCCGGCGGCGAGGAATACCATTGACCCAGCCGGCCTGGCCCGACGGCTCGCACCTTGCGGTCTCGATCGTCGTCAATGTCGAGGAGGGCGCCGAGGCCAGCATCGCCGACGGCGACGAGCACCCCGAGCCGGTCGACGAGCTCGGCATTGCACTGCGCCGCTCGATCCGCAACTACGGCAATGAGAGCAACTACGAATACGGCCTCCGGGAGGGCTTCGAGCGCGTCCGCGGCCTGCTCGACCGGCACGGCATCACGGCGACCTTCGCCGCCGCCGCAGTGGCGCTGGAGCGCGCCGGCCACATCGCCGAATACATTGCCGAGGGGGCGCACGAGCCCTGTGCGCACGGCCACCGCTGGGTACACCAATTCGGCATGGACGAGGCTCAGGAGCGCGACTTCATCGAGCGTGCCGCTGTCAGCATCGAGGCCAGCACCGGCAAGCGCCCGGTCGGCTGGCTGTCGCGCTACCTGCACACCCCGGCGACGCGCAGGCTGCTGCAGCGCGCCGGCTTTCTCTACTGCATGGACGACTACAGCGGCGATGCGCCGTTCTGGACCGCCGTCGAGGGCTCGGATCAGCCCCTGCTCATCGTCCCCTACGCGCTCGATTCCAACGACATGAAAATGTGGATCGACCCCGGGTTGGGCGTCTCGGACTGGCTCGACTACGCCAAAAAATCCTTTGACGTGCTCTACGCCGAGGCCGCCGCCGGGGCGCTGCGAATGATGTCCCTCGGCCTGCACCTGCGCATCATCGGCCGCCCGGGCCGCATCGGCGCCCTCGATGAGTTCTTCGCCCACGTGCACCGCCACCCGGACGTCTGGATCGCGACCCGGCGCGCCATTGCCGAGCGCTGGCAGCAGCTGCACCCGGACAGGCCGGTGCGCCCCCCGCTGCGCCCGGTCACCTGAGGCCTTCATCTACTATCCGCCCACGCACTGAGGAGAGCACCCATGGTCAAGCAAGCAGATCCAGTCGGAGAAAACCGCTACCGCGAATCGTTCGGACGCTACTACGAGGACTTCGTCATCGGCGATATCTACGAGCACCGCCCCGGGCGCACCGTCACCGAGGCCGACAACACCTGGTTCACGCTGCTGACCATGAACACGCACCCGATTCACTTTGACGCCGAGTTCGCCGCCGCCAGCGAGTTTGGCAAGTGCATCGTCTGCAGCCCGCTGACCGTGGCGATCATGGTCGGCATGAGCGTCTCCGACGTCAGCCAGAAGGCCATTGCCAACCTGGGCTGGGACGACATCCGCCTGACCCACCCGCTGTTCGCCGGCGACACGCTCTACTCCGAATCCGAGGTGCTCGAAAAGCGCGAGTCCGCCTCGCGCCCCAACCAGGGCATCGTCACGATCAAGACGCTCGGCCACAACCAGGACGGCGCGCTGGTCTGCAGCTTTGTGCGCAAGATGCTGATCCCCAAGCGGGGTCACGGCGTCGAGGACAGGCTGCGCGAGGGGCAGAGCCGCTCCGGCGGGGCATAGCGCCGTGGCGGCAGACGAACACGCCCTCATCCTGGACGCCATCGCCAAGTGGGCTGCGGCCGAGGTGCGCCCCCGGGCCATGCAGCACGACCACGAGGACAGCTACCCGCACGACCTGGTCGAGCAGATGAAGGAGCTCGGGCTGTTCGGTGCCACGATTGATGCCGAGCACGGCGGGCTCGGCCTGCCGGCGTCGGTCTACAGCGGCATCGTCGAGGAGATCGCCCGGCACTGGATGGCCCCGACCGGCATCTTCAACTCGCACCTGATCGCCGCATCCTGCCTGCAGCGCACCGGCACCGAGGAGCAGAAGCGGCGCTGGCTGGGGCGCATGGCGAGCGGCGAGCTCAGGGGCGGCATCGCCCTGACCGAGCCGGACGCCGGCACCGACCTGGCCGGCATTCGCACCCACGCCCGGCGGGACGGCGACGAATACGTCGTCAACGGCGGCAAGACCTGGATCACCAACTCGCTGCACGGCAAC
The DNA here is from genome assembly GCA_001750645.1 of Gammaproteobacteria bacterium AqS3. GTDB lineage: Bacteria > Pseudomonadota > Gammaproteobacteria > MEIF01 > AqS3 > AqS3. The sequence continues at coordinate 56,652 of MEIF01000003.1, read as the reverse complement.
TGCCTGGGGCTGCTGGTCAAGACCGACCCCGATGCGGCGCCGCCGCGGGCCGGCATGAGCCTGCTGTTTGTCGAGACCCGGGACGCTGCCGGCGCCCCCAAACCCGGCCTGCGCATCCGCAAGCTCGAGAAGCTGGGCTACCGGGCCATCGACACCTGCGAGCTGGCCTTTGAGGATTTCCGCGTCCCGGCAGAGAACCTGATCGGCGCCGAGGAGGGCAGGGGCTTCTACCAGACCGTCGGCGGGCTGGAGCTGGGCCGCATCAACGTCGCCGCGCGCGGTTCGGGCATGGCCAGGGGCGCGCTCGATCTGGCGGTGCGCTACGCCCAGGAGCGCAAGACCTTCGGCAAGCCCATTGCCCAGCACCAAGCGATCCAGCTGAAGCTCGGCGAGATGGCCGCCCGCGTCGAGGCCGCGCGCCTGCTGGTGCGCTCGGCGGCGGCCGCCTTTGACGCCGGCGAGCGCTGCGACATGGAGGCCGGCATCGCCAAGTACTTCGCCAGCGAGGCGGCGGTGTTCTGCGCCGAGGAGGCCATGCGGATTTTCGGCGGCTACAGCTACTCCAAGGAATACGACATCGAGCGCTACTACCGGGATGCGCTGCTGATGTGCATCGGCGAGGGCACCAACGAGATGCAGCGCATCATCATCGCCCGCCAGCTGATCGAGCGCAATCCGGCATGAGCCGCCCGCTGCCGCTGGACGGGGTGCGCATCATCGCCGTCGAGCAGTACGGCGCCGGCCCCTACGGCACGCTCTACCTCGCCCAGCTCGGCGCCCAGGTCATCAAGATCGAGCCGCCCGGCGCCGGCGACATCTCGCGCATCACCGGCCCGCACTTTCTCGGCGACGGCGACAGCCAGTTTTTCCAGACCTTCAACCAGAACAAGAAGAGCCTGGCGCTCAACCTCAAGTCCGACTCCGGGCGCGAAATCCTGCACCGCCTGGTCGAAAAAGCCGACGCCGTCAGCAACAACCTGCGCGGCGACCAGCCCGCCAAGCTGGGGATCGACTACGCCGGGCTCGGCCCGGTCAACCCCAAGATCATCTGCGCCCATCTGTCGGCCTACGGGCGCGGCAGCGAGCGCGCCGACTGGCCCGGCTACGACTACCTGATGCAGGCCGAGGCCGGCTTCATGCACCTGACCGGCGAGCCGGGGACGCCGCCGGCGCGCTTCGGCCTGTCGATGGTCGATTTCATGACCGGGGCGGTCTGCTCGCTCGGTCTGCTGGCGGGGCTGCTGCGCGTCAGCCGGGGCGGCGACGGCGGCGATATCGATGTCAGCCTGTTCGACGTCGCCCTGCACCAGCTCAGCTATCCCGCCACCTGGTATCTCAACGGCGGTCACGTCACCGAGCGCCTGAGCCGCTCGGCGCACCCGGCCACCGTGCCCTGCCAGCTCTACACCAGCGCCGACGGCTGGCTGTTTGTGATGGCGATGACCCCCAAGTTCTGGGACGCCCTGCTGGAGGTGCTGGGGTGCGAGGCCCTCGGTCGGGATCCCCGCTTTGCCGATGTCGCCGCCCGGAGAGAGCACAGGGAGGCGCTGACCGAAATCCTCGACGGCGAATTCGCCCGCGCCCCGACGGCCGACTGGGTCGAGCGGCTCTCGGGTCGCGTGCCGGTCGCCCCCATCTACGACCTGCCCAGGGCGCTGGACAACCCCTGGCTGGAAGCCAACCGCTCGATCACCGAGTTCGCCCACCCCGAGAGGCAGTCCCCGCTGCGCGCCCTGGCCAATCCGCTGCGCATCGACGGTGCGCGCCTGGATGCGTGCGCGGCCTCGGCGCTCGGAGCCGACACCGCCGAACTGCTGGCCGAGCTGGGCTATTCCGACGGCGAGATTGACGACCTCGCCGCCGCCGGCGTCATCGGGGCGAGGGGCGCGTGAAGCTCGAGGGGGTCAGGGTGCTGGACCTCTCGCTCTTCCTGCCCGGTCCGCACCTGAGCATGATGATGGCCGACCACGGCGCCGACGTCATCGCCGTTGAGCCGCCCGGCGGCGAGCCCAACCGCCGGATCGGGCTCGAGCGGGACGGCCACAGCGTCTGGTTCCGCAACACCCACCGCGGCAAGCGCAGCATCTGCCTGAACCTCAAGCACCCGGAGGGGCTGCGGGCGCTGCTGGATCTGTGCAAAGAGGCCGACGTGCTGATCGAGGCCTTTCGCCCGGGGGTGGCCGAGCGCCTCGGGTTTGACTATGAAACCGTCAGGGCGCGCGCCCCGGGTCTGATCTACTGCTCGATCTCGGCCTACGGGCAGAGCGGACCCAAGCGCCTCAAGCCGGCGCACGATCTGGTCGTGCAGGCCGACTCGGGACTGATCAGCCTCAACCTCGGCGCCGATGACGCCCCGGCCGCCCCGGGGATGCCGGTCAGCGATATGGCGGCGTCGCTGATGGCCTTCGGCGGCATTCTGATGGCGCTCTACCGCCGCACCCAGACCGGCGCCGGGGACTGCCTCGACATCTCGATGCAGGATGCAGCCGTGGCGTGGCTGCCGAATGCGCTCGGGCCGGTGTTTGCCGAGGGGCGATCGCCGGTGCCCAAGCACGAGCGCTCCTGGGGCGGCGCCGCCATGAATCAGCTCTACGCCACCGCCGACGGCGCCCACATCGTCATCGGCGGCTCCGAGATCAAGTTCGCCGAAAACCTGCTGGGGGCGCTGGGTCGGGACGACCTGGTCGAGCTGTGCCGGCAGCCGCCCGGGCCGGTTCAGGATCCGGTCAGGGAGTTTCTGCGCGAGGTGTTTGCGGGGCAGACCCTGGATTACTGGAACGACTGGTTTGCCGACAAGGACGTCTGCTACGCCCCGGTGCGCGACCTGCACAGCGCACTGGGCGATGCCCACCTGGCGGAGCGCGGCATGCTGGTTCATGACGATGCCGGCAACCCGCATCTCGGCGTGCCGATCCGCTACCGGGAGGAGCCGGCCGAGGCCGATTTTCGCCTGCCCAGGATCGGCGAGCACGGCGCCGAGGTGCTGGCCGAGATCGGCTACACGGCCGATCAGATCGCCGCCCTGACGGAGCGCGGAACGCTGCTGGAGGAGGGGAGCGAATGAGCCCCGATCGCCGGCATTTTTTGCTGGGCTCGGCGGCGCTGCTGGGCGCCGCCTCGATGCCGTTCGGCTGTGCGCGCCCGCCGCAGAGCGCCGACGTCGCCGTGCTCGGGGCCGGCATGGCCGGACTGCATGCCGCCTCCCTGCTGCGAGAGGCCGGGCTCGAGGTCGTGCTGCTGGAGGGATCGGACCGCATCGGCGGACGGGTTCGCTCGCTGACGGAGCTGCCCGGGGCGCCCGAGGCCGGAGCCACTGAAATGGGGCGCAGCTACGCCGAGCTGCTCGGGCTGATGCAGCGCTATGGCATCGGCGAGGCCTCTCTGGAGGGGGCGTATCCGCGCGGCTATGCACTCTCGATCGGCGGCGAGCTGATGTCTCAGGAGCAGTGGGCGGCGAGCGAGCTCAGCGCCGATCTGACCGAGGATGAGCGCGGTGCGCAGCCGTGGCGGCTGCTGCAGCGCTACCTGCCCAGGCAGCTGCCGGCTGCGGATCTGGACGGCTGGGGCGGCCCCGACTGGCAGCAGTGGGACATCCCGCTCGCCGACTATCTGAAAGGCCGGGGGGCATCCGAGGCGGCGCTGCACCTGATCGCCGCCAACCTCAACGCCCACGACATTCGCGACATCTCCTGGACCGACCTGCTGCGCACGCTGCTGATCCGGCGCAACTCCAGGCCGGCCGGAACCTTTCAGGTGGCCGGCGGACTGAGCCAGGTCGCCGAGGGGCTGGGCGCCGAGGTCGGCGACGCCCTGCAGCTCAACCGCCGCATCGAGCGCATCTCGGAGGCCGGCGAGTTCATCGAGGTGCGCTGCAGCGACGGTTCCGGGGTGCGCGCCCGGGCGGCCATCTCGACCCTGCCGTTCTCGACCCTGCGTCGGGTGCGCATCGACGCCCCGCTGAGTCCCGCCAAGGTCGACGCCATCCGCAGCCTGGCCTACGTTCCGGTGACCCGGGTGCTGTTCAGGGCCGAGGAGGAATTCTGGCTGAAGGACGGGCTGCCGCCCCACCTGTGGAGCGACGCCCCGCTCGGGCGCGTGTTCGTCTCGCCGCTGCCCGGGGGCGGTGCGCGCGCCGGGGTCTTTGCCATGGGCGAGGCGGCTGCCCGGCTGGACCGCCTGCTCGCCGAGGACCCCGCCGCCGCAGAAAATCTGCTGGGGCAGCTGCGCCCCTCGACGCAGGGAGCGCTGCGGCAGGAGGCGGCCATTTCCTGGGGTGCCAACCCCTTCGCCCTCGGGGCGTTTTCGCACTTTCCGGTCGGCAGCCAGAAGCGCTTTGCCGCTGCAATGGCCAGGCCCGAGGGGCGGCTGGCGTTTGCCGGGGAGCACACCCAGCTGCACCAGCCGGGGGTCGAGGCCGCGCTCGTCTCGGGTCGGCGCGCAGCCGGCGAGGTCATGCAGATGTTGAATGTCAGCGCTGGGACCGCACAGCGCTCCGGGAGGGGATTGTGAAATGGACAGCTCAATGCAGGGGCGGGGCGGCGGGTGCGGCGCTGCTGCTGGGGGCGCTCGTGCTCGCCGGCTGCGGCGGCGCCCCCGAATCTGCCGAACCAGGCGGCAGCCCGGATGAGTCGCACCTGGCCGAGGCGCCGGCCGAGTTCACCGGCTGGATCGCCGTGCGCAGGGATCTGACGGACGAGGCCCTGGCGCCCGGGTATTTCAGCAGGGAGGAGCTCGAGGGCGGCGAGGGCTGGGCGCGCATTACCGGCCTGCGGTGGAGCAGCGCCGGCTCCAGGGTGCCGGTGGTGATTGACGGGGAGGCGACCGGATACGAGGTCGAGCTGCACCAGGTCTCCTACGGCGGGCGCGTCCCGGTGCTGAAGCTGGCGGTCTACCGGGAGGGGGTTGAGATGGCGCTGGCCTACACCTGGGCGGCGCCGGACAGCCGCCGCATCGGCATCAACCTGCGCTGGATGCAGGCCGGCCTGACCCGCATCGAGGACTGACCCGGGCGGCGGGCGCTTTATCGCACCGGCGCCAGCGGGTATATTGCCCGCCCTGTGCGCCCTCAGTCAGGAGTCCCCCATGAGCCAAGCCGCCAACACCGATTTCAGCCGCTATCCCGTCCCCGACCTCAACGAGCTGCCGGACGACCTGAAGCAGATGGTGCTGAAGATTCAGGAAAAGACCGGATTCATCCCCAACGTATTCCTGGCCAAGGCGCACCGCCCCGAGGAGCTGCGCGCCTTCAGCGTCTACCACGATGCCCTGATGTACCGCGAGTCGGTGCTGACCAAGGCTGAGATCGAGATGATCGTGGTGGCGACCTCGGGCGAGAACAACTGCCTCTACTGCGTCATCGCCCACGGCGCCATCCTGCGCATCCGCGCCAAGCATCCGCTGCTGGCCGACCAGATCGCCACCAACTACCGCAAGGCCGACATCACCCCCCGCCAGCGGGCCATGCTCGACTTCGCCGTCAAGGTGACGAATGACTCCGCCGCCCTCGGCGAGGCCGATTTCGCCGCCCTGCACGAGTGCGGCTTCAACGACGAGGACATCTGGGACATCGGCAGCATCGCCGCCTTCTTCGCGATGAGCAACCGCATGGCCAACCTGGTCGGCATCAAGCCCAACGCCGAGTTCTACAGCATGGGCCGGGACATCCCGCTGCCCGAATAGGGGACTGCCCAATCAGTTTTTGCCGGGATTATTCCGTCCCAAAAGCCTCTGCCAAAGCTTCCTGGCAATAGCCAAGAGCAGTGGCATCTTTTGAATTGATAAGGGGATATCTTTCGATGATTATTTTTTCAACGGCACGATATAAATCGTGCAGAGCTGTCGGGGAACCAGTGGCTAATTTGTAGAAGGACACGCCGTCAATTTCATACACATTTCTTTTGCCTGGAATGGGCTTTTTATACGGCTCAGGTTTTTTCGGAATGATGATGACCAAATAAGCCGCCCAATCTCTGCTTGGCTTCTGACTGATCGCTGTTGCTAATTTATTAATAACATTTTCACGATTAGACGAATTCATCGTGTTGTGTTTGTTTTTCACTTCTGCCAAGATTTTTTTCTCGGCACATTCCAAATCATAGCCTGCATCGTGATTGCGAAAACCTTCTATGGCACCTAGAATTTCTTGATGAAAATTGCCAACAGCATTTGATGTGGCAGATATCGCAGACGTATCTTGCAATGCCCTTGAGAGCTGGTCTTTGTTATTAATATTGACCACCGCAGAAGTGACCAGAGAGGCAAAGGGGTCTATAACGTTTGTTTTGATTCTTTTGTGGGCTTTGTCTTTGGCTTTTTCAGCACGGGACAGCATTTCCGAGACAATTTTTTCTAATTGATCGTCATCGATCCAACTCAGTCGGCTCATGAAGACGCTTCCAGCAAGGCATCAATATATTCCTGATTGATCTCGATTCCAATCGGAATGCGTCCCAATTCACTTGCGACCCTGAATGTCGTCCCGCTCCCGGAGAAGGGATCCAGCACGACATCGCCCTCATCGGTAAACAATTTGATAAAAAATTCCGGCAGCCAGTCCGGGAAGGCCGCACTGTGGCCGGTATTGTGGGCAACCGGGGATTTGTGAAGCACATTGGAGGGAAACACCGTGTCCCTTCCCTCCCAAGCTGAAATCCTTCTCCCTATTCCGGATTGGGTCGCAGAGTTTCTCCGCTCCATATCGTTTTGGCTCATGTTTTTAAGGCGGGTGTCCTTCCAATCGCCTATGGGAATTTTCACCGCCTCCTGATTCATTTTTATGTTCTTGTCCTTGCTGAAATGAATGATGCGCTCCCAGGCGTCTCTGAAGCGATATTTCCACCTTCCGGGAGCGGAGGTTTTTTTGTGCCATATATATTCTTCAACCCAGCGAAAACCCGCATCTTTTTTCAGCGACAAAATCAATTCCAGCACATAGGTGTGGCGCTCTCCATCGACGGCCTTTTCCTTGATGTTGAGAATGAACGACCCGCTGGGTTTCAATATTCTTTTCATCTCAACGGCTCTCACGCCAAACCATTTAACATAATCTTTGGGAGAAATGCCGCCGTAGGTATGAGCCCGGGCATCTGCATAAGGCGGGGAAGTCACGATTAAATCGACGCAATCGTCCGGCATTTTTCTCATGATGTCGAGACAGTCGCCGCAGTGGATTTTGTTGTGCCACTTTTTCACGGATTTTCTGGATGAACCCATCAGATCAGGCCCCGTGCAGCGGTGCGGCAAGTATACAGACGACTATTTCCCCAGGGCGGCGTCGACCGCCTCGGCCAGGGTCTCGACCGGGCGCACCTGAATGTCTTTGAGGGGTTTGGGCGGGGCATTGCCCTTGGGGATGATGGCGTGGCGAAAGCCGTGGCGCGCGGCCTCGGCGAGGCGCTCCTGCCCGGCCGGCACCGGGCGCATCTCGCCGGTCAGGCCGATCTCGCCGTAGACCGCCAGATCGCGCGGCAGCGGGCGCTGCTGCAGGCTTGAGAGCACCGCCAGCAGCAGCCCCAGATCGGCTCCGGTCTCCTCGATGCGCATGCCGCCGACCACATTGGTGTAGACGCTGGCCTGCGCCAGCTCGATGCCGCAGTGTCGGTGCAGCACCGCCAGCAGCAGGTGCAGCCGGTTGGTGTCGGTGCCGACCGCCAGGCGGTGGTAGCCGGCGCCGATGTCGCACAGCGCCTGCAGCTCCAGCAGCAGGGCGCGGTTGCCCTCCCAGGTGATGGTGACGGCGCTGCCGTTGACAATCTCCTCGCTGCGCGCCAGAAAGATCGCCGAGGGGTTTTTGACCCCGCGCATGCCGGTCTCGGTCATGGCGAATATCCCCAGGGTGTTGGCGGCCCCGAAGCGGTTCTTGTGCGCGCGCAGGGTGCGGTAGCGCGTCTCCCCGGGGGTGTCGAGCATCAGCGAGCAGTCGACCAGGTGCTCGAGCACGCGCGGGCCGGCGAGCGCCCCCTCCTTGGTGACGTGGCCGACCATGAACAGCACGGTGCCGGTGTCCTTGGCGTGGCGGATCAGGGCGCCGGCGCTCTCGCGCACCTGGCTGACCCCGCCGGGGGTGCCGCCCTCGCCGGTCATGACGGTCTGGATGCTGTCGATGATCAGCACCTTGGGCCGGTCGCGCATGGCGGCGGCGAGGATGGCCTCGACCTGGGTTTCGCACAGCAGCTTGAGCCGCTCCGAGTCCAGCCTCAGCCGCTGGGCGCGCAGGGCGATCTGCTGCAGCGATTCCTCGGCGCTGACGTAGAGCACGTCGAACTGCACCGACATGTTGACGCAGGCCTGGATCAGCAGCGTGCTCTTGCCGGCCCCGGGGACTCCGCCCAGCAGCACCGCCGCCCCCTCGACGGCGCCGCCGCCGAGCACCCAGTCGAGCTCGGCGATGCCGGTCGACAGCCGCAGCTGCTCGCGCACCTGGATCGAGTTGAGCGACTGTCCCGCCGGCGCCCCCGCCCCCGGGCTCGACTGCTGCCGGGGGGAGCGCCCCGGCCGCGCAGCCTGGGCAGAGCGCTCCTCGATCAGGCCGCCCTCGCCGCACTGGGTGCAGAAGCCCATCCACTGGCTGTGGACGGTCCCGCAGCTGCCGCATCGATACTGGGTTCTCGACCTGGCCATTGCGTCAGAACCCTCCGGCGCTCTCCCCTGCGAACTCGTCCTCAAAGCCCCTGTCGATGTCGGGTTCGGTGTAGTCGAGAAAGGCGGTCCGCTTGCTGTCGAACTGCAGCTTGATGATGCCGAGCTCGCCGTTGCGCTGCTTGCGGATCAGGATTTCGGTCATGCCCTCGGGTGCCCGCGGCGGCTCGCCCGGCGCCGGCGCCCTCTGGTCGGACTCGCCGTAGACGTCGGGGCGGTGGATCATCAGCACGGTGTCGGCGTCCTGCTCGATCGAGCCCGACTCGCGCAGGTCCTGCAGCACCGGTCGCCTCGAGCCGCGCTTCTCGACATCGCGGTTGAGCTGGGCCAGCGCCAGCACGGTGACCTTGAAGTCGCGGGCGATCTCCTTGAGGCTGCGCGAGATCTCCGAGACCTCGCGCACGCGGTTGTCGGCGTGCTCGGGGACGCGCATCAGCTGCAGGTAGTCGACCACGACCAGCCCGATGGAGGGTTCGCCGCTGTCGATCCGCTGGTTGAGGTGCCGGGTGATCTTGCCGCGCAGATCGATGGGTTCCAGCCCCGAGGTGTCGTCGATGTACATCTGCGCGGCGCTCCATTTCCTGACCACCTGGTCCATGCTGTCGAACTGCCTTTTGGTCAGCACCGGCTGCTCGACGCGCAGTTCGTGCAGCCCGATCTCGGCGCGCTCGGACAGCAGCCGCCGGGCCAGCTCGTCCTTGGACATCTCCAGGCTGAAGAACAGCACGCCGTGGCCGCTTTCGGCGACGTTGCTGGCGATGTTGAGCCCCAGGGCGGTCTTGCCCATGCCCGGCCGTGCCGCCAGGATCACCAGATTGGAGGGCAGCAGGCCGATGATCTTGCTGTCGAGGTCCCGAAAGCCGGTGCCGATGAACTTCTGCCCCTCGCCCCGGCTGCGCCGCCCGATCTCCTCGACGTTGTCGCGCAGCGCCCGGTGTACCGGTTCGGGCTCATTGCTGCCGAGGCCGCGCTGCTCGATATCCAGCAGAGATTTCGAGGCCCTGTCGATGAGGTTCTTGGGAGTCTCGTCACCCGGATTGAGCGCCATCTCCTGGATCAGCAGCGCCGACTGCAGCAGGCTGCGGCGCATCGAGGCGTCGCGCACGGTGACGGCGTGGTGGTGGACGTGCCGTGCCGGGACTGCGTGCTGCAGCAGCTCGGCGATGTAGTCGCGCCCGCCGGAGCGCTCGATCTGGGCGGCGCGCTCGAGCCACTGCAGCACCGCATCCAGCGCCAGCTCGCGGTCGGGGTTCTCGCCGGTGATGTTCTCGAGAGCCTCGAACACCTGGGCGTGGCGCGAGTCGTAGAAGTCCTCGGGGGCCAGGCGCTGGCGCACCTCGCTGATGCTGCGCGGGTCGACCAGCAGAGACCCCAGCACAGCGCGTTCGGCCTGCTCAGCCTGCGGCGCTGTGAGCGGGTTCATGCGGAGATGACCGTCACCTTGACCGGCTTGTTCAGATCCGGGTGCAGCTTGACCTCGATCTCGTATTCGCCCAGGGCGCGCAGGGAGCCCTCGGGCAGGTGAATCTCGCGCCGGTCGACGGCCTGGCCGGTGCCGGAGATCGCCTCGGCGATCTCGCGGGCGCCCAGCGAGCCGTAGAGCACGCCGGTGCTGCTGGCGTGGGCGCTGATGGCGACCTCCTCGGGCAGGGTGTCGGCGCGCTGCTGGGCGGTCGCGAGCCGTTCGGAGGCCTCGCTGCGCAGCTCCTCCAGACGCGCCTCGAGCTGTTTGCGGTGCGCCTCGGTCGCCGGCAGGGCGCGCCCCTGCGGCAGCAGGTAGTTGCGCGCATAGCCGTTCTTGACCTTGACGATCTCGCCCAGATCCCCCAGGTTCGAGATTTTTTCCAGCAGTATCACTTCCATCGTTGATCCTCCTCTTCCTCGGCCTCCTCGGCCGACTGCGAAACCAATTGCGCGCGCAGGTCGAACTGCGCATCGGCCAGCCCGACGGCGCTGATCGCCCAGCCCACCACCGGCTGCACCAGCAGCACAAGCGGGTAGATCAAAAACACCCAGCCGCCCAGCTTCAGCCGATGCCCCAGCCAGTGCAGCAGGCCCAGGCCGCCGAGCAGCAGCGGCAGCAGGATCAGCGGGCTGCTGAGCAGGGCGATCTCGGCCCAGGATCCCAGCACGAAGGCGGCGGTCAGGCCGACCGCCGGCAGCATCGGCAGACGCAGCGCCCGCCAGCTCTCGCCCAGTTCGCTGGACTCCTCGTCATCGTCCTGCCAGTGCAGCCCCAGCAGCAGCACGGCCAGGGTCAGCAGGGCGGTGGTCAAGCCCATCCCCTGGACGAGCAGCCCCAGCAGCTCATTCGGATCGCTCGGCAGCGCCGAGCCGGCCTTGGGGCTCAGGGTCTCGATGACGGTGCGCAGCTGCTCCAGGTAGTCCGTGCCGATCCACTCGCCCAGCAGCGCCCCGGCCAGCAGTCCCAGGAATGGCAGCGCCAGAACGGCCTTGTCCAGCCCGGCGATGCGCAGGGTGCAGGCTGCCAGCAGCACCGAACCCCCCAGCAGCAGGGGCGTGGGCTCGCCGCTCAAGCCGCACTGGATTGCACAGCCGGCCAGCATGGCCGCCTGAACCTGCCAGGAGCGCACCCCGTGACGCAGCAGCACACTCACCGCCAGCGCCATGCCCAGCACGCACACCAGCGGCAGGCTGCACAGCACGATGGCTGCGGCGGCGGCGCTCAGCGGCGTCCGCAGGAGCCGGCGGGGCAATTCTTTGAGCACGACTCAGCGGTGCTGGTCGGTGTAGGGCAGCAGGGCGAGATAGCGCGCCCGCTTGATGGCACGGCTGACCGCGCGCTGCTGGGCGGCGTTGCAGCTCGTCAGCCGGCTCGGAACGATCTTTCCGGTCTCGGACAGGAAGCGCTTTTTCAGCACGTCGACGTTTTTGTAGTCAATATCCGAGTCCTTGAGCGGCTCTCCGGATCCTCTGTAGCTGGGGCGTGGCATGGTCTAGACCTCCTCCTCGACGGGTTCGGGTTCAAGCGACGGGGTCTCCTCTTCAGGCTCATCGCCGGCTGGCTGATCGCCCCGCTCAACGCCCCGCCGATCGGAGGCGCCGGAGCGCTCCTGGCGCTTGCTGCTCAGGGCGATCAGGTAGGGGGTCGGTTCGGTCTCGGCTTTTTCGGTGCGCACCACGAGGTAGCGCAGAACGAACTCACTGAGGTCGAGCTTCTCTTTAAAGGTGCTGAGGGTCGACTGGTCGCACTCGATGTTGAACAGCAGGTAGTGCCCCTTCTGCGCCCGCTCGATGCGGTAGGCCAGCGGACGCCGTCCCCAGTCCTCAAAGCGGTGTACCTTGCCGCCGCTTTCCATGATCAATTTGCGGTATTCGTCGACCAGGTCGGAGACCTGTTCGCTGTAATCCGGATGCACCAGAAGCATCAATTCGTAGTGTCGCATGCCGCGCTCCCCGTGGATAAAAGCCGCCCGCGAGACTGCGGTGCGGCAAGGAGGGCGCGGAGTCTAGCACAGGGGCGCAATTTCCCGAGAGCCGGTTGGCTATACTCGCCGGCCTCCGGCGACGGCCTGCGAGTATGCGCTCTCCCATCTGTGATCTGTTGGATATTGAATTTCCCCTGGTGGCCTTCACGCACTGTCGGGATGTCGTGGTCGAGGTCTCCAAGGCGGGCGGCTGCGGGGTTTTCGGCGCCGCCGGCCTGACCCCTGAAAAGCTCGAGAGCGAGCTGCAGTGGATCGACGCCAACATCGGCGGCGCCCCCTATGGCGTCGACCTGCTGGTGCCCAATTCGATGGTCGGCAAGGGGCAGCAGCTCTCGGCCGAGGAGATCCTGGCCATGGTCCCCGAGCAGCACAAGCGCTTTGCCGCGCAGATCCTGGCCGAGCACGAAATCGACAGCGGCGACATCGACGACGGCGTGCGCCAGGGCGGGCTGCGCTTCAACGAAAACATCCGCCCCAAGGGCGCCCAGGAGCTGATGGACGTCGCCTTTTCGCACCCGATCAAGCTGATCGCCAACGCCCTGGGGGTGCCGCCCCAGTACATGCTGGACGAGGGCAAGCGGCGCGGCATCGTCGTCGCCGCCCTGGTCGGCGCCAAGCAGCACGCCGTCAAGCAGGTGCAGGCCGGGGTCGACATCCTGGTGGTCTCCGGCACCGAGGGCGGCGGGCACTGCGGCAATGTCTCAACGCTGGTGCTGGTGCCCGAGGTTCACCAGGCGATTCAGCCCTATGGCGACGTGCCGATCCTGGCCGCCGGCGGCATCGTCACCGGCCGGCAGATGGCGGCCTGCATGAGCATGGGGGCTGCGGGCGCCTGGACCGCCTCGGTCTGGCTGACCACCGCCGAGGCCGAGACCAACCCGGTCGTCAAGGAGAAGATGCTGGCGGCGTCGAGCAGCGACACGGTGCGCTCCAAGAGCCGCACCGGCAAGCACTCGCGCCAGCTGCAGTCCAGCTGGACCGACGCCTGGGAGCGGGAGGACAGCCCGGAGCCGCTGCCCATGCCGCTGCAGGGACTGGTCAGCGAGCCGGCGCTCGCCAAGGTCGGCAAGCTGGCCGAGGGCGGCCACGAGGGCGCCAAGCGGCTGGCGACCTACTGGGTCGGCCAGGGGGTCGGCCTGCTCGAGTCCAGCCAGTCGGTGCGCAGCGTGGTGCAGGAGTTCAGGGAGGATTACCTCAACGCCTGCGAGCGCCTCAGCGCAACGCTGGCCGACTAGACCCGAATCGAATGGCATCCTCCGGGGGCGGCGGCCTCGGGGCGCAGCCGCTGCTGCGCGTCAGCCTGCCGATGCTGGCGGAAAACTACGCGGCGCTGTGCGACCTGGCCGGCCCGGCCCGCCTCGGCGCCGTGGTCAAGTCCGATGCCTATGGTCTGGGGCTGCTGCCGGTTGCCGAGCACCTGGCGCGCTCGGGCTGCGACCTGTTCCTGGTCGCCTGGCTCGACGAGGGCATTGCCCTGCGCGAGCGCCTCGGGCCGGATGCCGAGATCTGGATCATGCACGGGGTCGAGCCCGGCGGGCAGGACGAGTGCAGCGCTCGCGGCCTGATCCCGGTGCTCAACGACCCCGATCAGATCGCCCGCTGGTCCAGCTCCCACGCGGATCACCCGGCCGTGCTGAACATCGACACCGGCATGAACCGGCTCGGCGTCGACCCCGGGCAGCTCCCCGGGGTCATCGCCTTCAGGCTGCACGCGCTGATGAGCCATCTGGCCTCATCCGGCCGCCCCGATTCGGCGCAGAATGCCGAGCAGCTGGCGCGGCTGCACCGGGCCGCCGGGCGGCTGGGATCAGCGCACCGGGCGCCGATCTCCCTGGCCAACACCGGCGGCGTGCTGCTCGGCGCCGACTACCGCTTTGACATCTGCCGCTGCGGCATCGGACTCTACGGCGGAATTCTTCACGAGCGCATCGCTCCGGTGGTCGAGCTGCACACCCAGGTTCTGCAGGTGCGCCGGCTGCGGGCCGGCGAGAGCGTCGGCTACAACGCCCGCTGGTGCGCCCCGGCCGGCGGGGCGCAGATCGCCGTCATCGCGGCCGGCTACGCCGACGGCTGGCTGTTTGACGGCGGCTGGGCGCGGGTGGGCGGCGTCCGGGTGCCGATGGTCGGCGAGGTTTCGATGGATCTGATCACCCTCGATGTCACGGGGCTCGAGGTGCAGCCCGGCGACCCGGTCGCGCTCGCCGACGCCCAGCTGACCGTCCCCGAGCTGTCCCGCCTCACCGGCCGCTCCAGCTACGACATCCTGACCGGCATCGGGGCGCGCTTTCGGCGCGAGTACGTATTGGGGGCGGAGCCGTGAGCGGGTTTGAGCGCACCGCCGGAGTCGACCCCGGCAGCGTCAGGGGTTTTCTGGACGACGCCGAGGGCGCCCGGCTGCACGAGCTGATGCTCGAGGCCGGCGGGCTGGGTCCCGGCCTCGAGGTCGGCTCCTACTGCGGCAAATCGACCCTGTGGCTCGGCGCCGCCTGCGCCCGCCGGGGGGTCAGCCTGTTCGCCGTCGACCACCACCTGGGCTCCGAGGAGCACCAGCCCGGCGAGGCCTATCACGACCCCGAGCTCTACGACGGTGCGCGCGGGCGCATCGACAGCTTTCCGCACCTGCGCGACACCATCCTGCGCGCCGGCCTGCAGGACACGGTGGTGCCGGTGGTGGCGGCATCGAGGGTCGCCGCGCGCGACTGGGCGACCCCGCTCAGCCTGGTGTTCATCGACGGCGGGCACAGCCTCGAGGCCGCCGAAACCGACCTGGCCTGCTGGGCGGGGCACATTCTCACCGGCGGGATGCTGCTCATCCACGACATCTTCGCCAGCCCCGAGCAGGGCGGCCAGGCGCCCAGGCTGATCTACGAGCGCGCCCTGGCCTCCGGGGCGTTCGAGCCGCTTGAGCAGGTCGGCACGCTGGGGGCGCTGAGGCGGCGCCCGAGCTAGCCGGCCGACCCGCCGGATGCGCGGCACTACAATGCCGGCCGCATCAGACTGGGAGACCCAGAGTGGCACTGATTAGCCTGCGCCAGCTGCTGGACCACGCCGCCGAGAACGACTACGGCGTTCCAGCCTTCAACGTCAACAACCTCGAGCAGATGCGCGCCATCATGGAGGGGGCGGATGCAACCGACAGCCCGGTCATCGTCCAGGCCTCGGCCGGGGCGCGCAAATACGCCGGGCCCAATTTTCTGCGCCATCTCATCCTCGCCGCCATCGAGGAGTTTCCGCACATTCCCATCGTCATGCACCAGGATCACGGCGCCTCCCCGGCGGTGTGCCAGCGCTCGATCCAGCTGGGCTTCTCATCGGTGATGATGGACGGTTCGCTGCTGGAGGACCAGAAGACCCCCGCCGACTATGAATACAACCTGCGGGTCACCCGCCAGGCGGTCGAGATGGCGCACGCCTGCGGCGTCTCGGTCGAGGGCGAGCTGGGCTGCCTGGGCTCGCTCGAGACCGGCCAGGCCGGCGAGGAGGACGGGGTCGGGGCCGAGGGCAGCCTCAGCCGGGAGATGCTGCTGACCGACCCGGAGCAGGCCGCCGACTTTGTCCGCAGGACCGGCGTCGACGCCCTGGCCATCGCCATCGGCACCAGCCACGGGGCCTACAAGTTTTCGCGCCCGCCGACCGGCGACATCCTCGACATGGAGCGCATCCGGACGATTCACGCGCGCATCCCGCACACCCACCTGGTCATGCACGGCTCCTCCAGCGTTCCGCAGGAGTGGCTTGAGGTCATCAATGCACACGGCGGCGACATCCCGGAGACCTACGGCGTCCCGGTTGAGGAAATCCAGGAGGGCATCCGGCACGGCGTGCGCAAGGTCAACATCGACACCGACCTGCGCCTCGCCTCAACCGGGGCGATGCGCCGCGCGCTCGGGGAAAACCCCGCAGAGTTTGACCCGCGCAAGTTTCTGTCGGCGGCCACCGAGGCGATGCGCGCCATCGTCGAGGCCCGCTACGAGGCCTTCGGCACCGCCGGCAACGCCGGCAAGATTCGCCCGATCTCGCTCGAGGACATGCACCTGCGCTATGCCTCGGGCTCGCTCGATCCGCTGGTCCGCTGATTGAAGTGCCTGCTGCAGCGGGTGCGCTCCTGCTCGGTGTCGATCGGCGGCGAGGAGGTTGCGCGCATCGGCGCCGGCATCCTCGCCCTGCTGGCGGTGGAGGCATCCGACACCGGGGCCGTCGCCGAGCGGCTGATTGAGCGCACCCTGAACTACCGCATCTTCCCCGATCAGGCCGGGCGCCTCAACCGCAGCCTGATCGAGGCCGGCGGCGCCCTGATGCTGGTCTCTCAGTTCACCCTGGCTGCCGACACGCGCAAGGGCCTGCGCCCGAGCTTTGCCCCGGCGGCCCCGCCCGAGGCGGCCGAGCCGATCTACGAGCACGCCCTGCGGCATGCCAGGGGTCTGCACGCAGAGGTTCAGGCGGGCCGCTTTGGGGCGGACATGCAGGTCGCCCTGGTCAACGACGGCCCGCTGACTTTCCTGCTGGAGGTGGCCTGAGTGCGGGGGTAGATTTTTTAGGCAGCCGGCCATCCCGCTACGCATTGACCGTGCGGGGCGTGTATATAATCGGCGGCTTTATGTTGCATGGGTTGTCATGCAGCAGCGGGATGGCACTTTTTATTTCCATCAACTTCCGATAGTCACTTAGCAAGGGTGGGGGAGCAGGTTATGACGTACCGAAAGGTTGATTTTTGCGCTCGGCGTTCAGGGATCGCGTGGTTTTCTCGGCTGCTGGGGCTGGCATTTTTGTCTGTCCTGGTGGCGGGTTCGGCATGGGGGCAGACGCGTCAGCTGGTTGTCTCGACAGAGCACCTGTTCATAAATGAGGGCAGCAACGCCGACTTCACGGTGGCGCTGGGGTCGCAGCCGACCGGGACCGTGACCGTGACCATAGCGCAGCCGTCCAACACCGATGTGACGGTTGACACGGACACCAGCGACAGTGGCAATCAAAACACGCTGACCTTCTCGACCTCAGACTGGAACACCGCCAAGTCGGTTCGGGTCACCACCGCTACAGATACCAACAGCTACGATGACTTCGCACGCATTCGCCTCAGCCCAAAGGGTGGCGGCTATAGCAGAACCGAAAACGGCAATGATCTCACCTTGGCCTACACCAGTTTTCGTGTAACGGTGGTCGACGATGACAGAAACGCCGTCTTTCTCTCTGTGGCCTCGCTGTCTTTGGGTGAGTCTGCCACCTCGCTGGCTATAAACGAGGGAACCAGCAAAGACTTCAGGGTTCGTCTGACTTCGCAGCCCTCATCAAATGTGACCGTAACCTTTTCAGAGAGCTCGGCGCTTTTGACGCTTGACAAGACCTCGCTGACTTTCACCAACTCAAACTGGAACACCTTCCAAACGGTGGTGGTTTCGGTGCCCGAAGATAATGTGGATCGTGCCTCCAGCACTGAAAGGATTTCCGTAACTGCCACGGGCAGCTACGCCGGCAGCAGCATTTCTGTTCTGGCTGTTGACAACGACAACCCGATCCCCCGGGGCATGACAGCCTCTGTCAATTCGATCAGCTTAAGCGAGGGCGGCAATGCCAGAACCTTTACCGTGGCGCTGACGACTGCGCCAGCCGCAGATGCGGAGGTTTCGCTGTATCTTTGCAGGCAGATTACGGCAGCAGGGTCACCGCAGGACTGCGAAGCTCGCCGCGACTGGGTCACGGTCAGCCCCTCCAGGCTGACCTTCACGCCGTCAAGTTATGGAGCACAGACGGTGACTGTAACCCCTGTGGAGGATTCAGATGCCGGGGATGAAAGCGCATTCATCTATATGTTTGGTAAAGGCGGCGGGTACTCCGGTGTCACAAGCAGCATCAAGCTGACATCAACTGATAACGACACGCGCGCATTGGTCACCTCCCCGGACAGTGGCTTAACGGTGGCGCAAGGCGCTGGCAGCAGGCTTGGCATTCGGCTGGCCACTCAACCCACCGGCGAGGTTAATGTGGGAATAACGAAAGCGGGCACGCACAGCGCTGATGTCACACTGAATAAAGGCAATATGACTTTTACGCAGTCGAATTGGAACCAGACTCAGTACCTGACTGTCTTCGTCGATTCAACTGTCAATGCCAGTCAGTTCAGTGCGACAATCGAGCTGTCAGCCTCCGGTGCGGACTACCACCCTTACTGCTCCAACAAGACGCCGACCTGCGACAACGGCTCTTCCATAGTGTCCATATCCGAAAGCATTGCGGTCACGCTGGTTGAAAATGCATTCAGGCTGTCCTCATCCTCTTTGAGTTTGGACGAGGGAGAGGACGACACCTTTACAGTTCGGCTGGCTACCAAACCTCACGAAGATGTGACCGTGACCTTGGCACAGCCGAGCAACCCCGGTGTGAGGGTCGACACGAATACCAGTGTCACGGGCTATCAAAACACGCTGACTTTCACCCCGGACAACTGGGATACGACTCAGACGGTGACTGTCTATGCACTTGAGGATGATGATGCCGATGACATTGCGCTTGAGGATGATGATGCCGATGACATCACGTTAAGGCCCATCTCGATCACTGCATCGGGCGGTGGCTACGGCAGGGCGACCGGCAGTATGCGGGTGTCGGTGGACGATGACGAAACGTACAGTTTGGATGTCTCTGAAACAAGTCTGTCGCTGACCGAGGGCGGCAGTGCTGGCACCTTTACGGTGGCGCTGACGGCCAAGCCCAATAGAGCGGCGTCGTTTCGTCTGGTAACCAGCGATACAGGTGGTGCAATCACGGCCACCCCAAGCACGCTGACCTTCAACCTGTCGAACTACGACACGCCACAGACGGTGACTGTCTCTCCAGGGCACGATCCGGATGCGCAGGACGATAGTGAGACCATCTCCATCAATCCCGTCATCTTTGACAACGCCATTGAGCCCGGCAGTTATGACGATGTCACCGCCAGCGTGTCGGTGAACGTGACCGACGACGACAGCCCCGGCTTTACTTTGCCGAGCAGGTTGTCGCTGGACGAGGGCGGCGGCGCCAAAACCTTTGCAGTCTCGCTGGCTGCGCTTCCGGCTGCGGATGTGACCGTTTCGCTGACAAGCGGCGATACCGGTGCAGTCACGGTATCGCCCGCCTCGCTGACCTTCGTCCTGCAAGACTACTACACCAGGGTGGAATCCTCCTTGAAGAAGGGTGAGTATGTGAACGTCATCACCCCGGTGGTGCATACAGTGACCGTCACCCCGGTGGATGACAGCGACTCTGTGGATGAGTCCGTGCAGATCTTCTTTACCGCATCGGACGGCGGTTACGACGATGTCACCGGCAGCGTGACGGTATCAGTGAATGACGACGAGCTGAGGAAGCTTGAGCTCCCCACGACCTCTGTGCTGCTGCGCAAGGCCGGCCATCCCAACACCTTCAGGGTCGGGCTGCAGGCGAGACCGAGCGGGAATGTGACCGTTTCGCTGGTAAGCAGCGACACCAGCGTTGTCACGGTCTCCCCCGCCTCGATGACATTCACCCCGTTGAATTACGGTCGCTTTCAGACGGCAACCGTCGCCACCACGAAGGCTGCGAATTCAGGAGATGAGACTGCGAGCATCAATCTCTCAGCAACCGGAGGCGGCTATAACCAAGCTACCGGCAGCGTGTCGGTGAGCGTGGGTGATTTGGGTTTTGCTCTCTCCTCAGTCAATCTGTCGTTGACTGAGGGCGGCAGCGCCGGCAACTTTACCGTGGCATTGGCGACCCTACCGACTGCGAATGTGACGGTTTCGCTGGCAAGCGGCAATTCGAGAGCGGCCACAGTATCGCCAGCCTCGCTGACCTTCACCCCGTCAAACTACGACACGGCTCAGACGGTCACAGTCACCCCGGTGCAGGATGACAATCCTGGTGACAGGAGCTTGCGCATCTCTCTGACCTCGTCGGGCGGCGGTTATGGCAGCGTCACTGGCAGTGTCGCGGTTGCGGTTGAGGATGATGACGACCGTGGCCTCGATTTGTCCTCGACCAGCCTGAGCATCAACGAAGGGGCCACCGGGACTTTCACAGTGAAGCTGAATACCCAGCCGCCGCTGCCGCCGTCGCCCACCACCGTGCCGATCATTGGCGGCGGCTCTACCAGGCCCGGAGCCCTGAGCTCTGACGTAACGGTTTCACTGGTGAGTTCTGACACGAGCAATGTCACGGTCTCCCCGTCCTCGCTGACCTTCACCCGGAACAACTACAACACGACACAGACAGTGACTGTCACCGCGATTGAGGACAGTGACAGTTACAGCGAGAACGCCAACATCAACCTCGTTGCATTGGGCATCGGGAGTTATTTCACGGGCACAGTGGCGGTGTCGGTGGTCGATGTCAGCACCGGCTTTGATTTCTCCTCAACCAGCCTGATGCTGACTGAGCGGGGCACCGCAACCTTTACGGTGACATTGAATGAACAGCAGCCGCAATCGGATGTGGAGGTCTTGCTGTTGAGCTCTGACATGAGCAGCATCAGGGTCTCCCCGTCTGAAATGAAGTTCACCCCATCGAACTACCGTCAGCCGCAGACAGTCACCGTCACCGCGATAGACGACGGCGATTCTGATGATGAAGACGTGAACATCAGCTTCCTTGCATCGGGCGGCAATTACGACGACGCCACCGGCAGAGTGGCCGTGTCGGTGACCGACGACGACATTCCCGTCCTTGATATCTCCAGAACCCGTTTGAGGGTGACTGAGGAGACAGCCGGCACTTTCAGTGTGAAATTGAGGGTGACACCGAGCCAGAATGTGACGGTTTCGCTGACGAGTGCTGACACGAGCAGCGTCACGGTCTCCCCGTCCTCGCTGACCTTCAGCACATCAAATTACGACACGACGCAGGCGGTGACCGTCACTGCGGTGGACGATGCGGATCTTGACAGTGAGAACGTGAACATCGCCCTCTCCACCGTCTCCGCATCGGGGAGCAATTACAACGATGTCACGGGCGAGGTGGCCGTGTCGGTGGTTGACAACGACGCTGCTATCTTTGAGCTCTCCGCAACCAAGCTGACGGTGGCCGAGCGAAATACCGATAGCTTCACAGTCAAGCTGAGGCAGCCGCCGAGTGGTAGCGTGACAGTTTCGCTGGTGAGTTCTGACACGAGCAGCGTCACGGCCTCCCCGTCCTCGCTGACATTCACCACATCAAATTACGATACGGAGCAGACGGTGACCGTCGCTGCCATAGAGGATTGGAATTCCAGCGGTGAGAACGTGAACATCGATATTTCCGCATCGGGCGGCGGTTATGACGATGTCACGGGCAGGGTGAGTGTGATAACCGAGGATAACGATGTCCAAGATGGACGTTTCACCATCCACAACCCGACAACGAAGCAAGTCTCCCTGATCGAGAATACTTGGGGTACTGATGTCACTTGGACGTTGGGGGGAGATCCGGATCCGAATACAGTCATATCGCTGAGAAGCAGCGACGAGGGAGCCGTCAGAGTCACACCGTCTTCGATGGTCTACGGCTCGGACGAAGAAACCGACCACCGAAAATTCACTGTCACTCCGGTAATTGATGAAGACATCATGGATGAGCGCGTGACTATCTACATGTCTGTATCGGGGGGTCGTCACAGCGGCGCCACTGAAACGGTTGCGGTGACAGTGGATGACGATGACCAGCTCGGTCTGAAGCTCTCCAAGTCCAGTCTGTCGCTGACGGAGGGCGGCAGCTCCGCAACCTTCACGGTGGCAATGAATCAATCGATTCAGTTTGGAGATGCGACGGTTTCGCTGACAAGCGGCGACACGGATATCGCCACAGTCTCCCCCGCCTCGCTGACCTTTGACAATTCGAACTTCGATGCGCCTCAGACGGTGACCATCACCCCGGTGGATGACAGCGATCGCTTGGATGACAGCGTGGAGATCACCTTGTCCTCGAATGTAGATACCAGCAACATTAACAACACTAACCTTGCTGGTTTCAACGGCAGGCCCGTCAAGCTTCCGGTGACGGTGATTGATGATGACAGGTTTGATGTGGTGCTCTCCGAGACCAGCCTGTCGATCAATGAGGGAGGCAGTCCCAACACATTTACGGTGGTGCTGGACAGTCAGCCGAGTGCAGATGTGACGGTTTCGCTGACCAGCAGCGATGCGGGTGCAGCCACAGTTCCCTCCGCCTCGCTGACCTTTACCGCATCAAATTACGACAGGCCGCAGACGGTCACTGTCACCCCGGTGGACGATGGCGATTTCGCAAATGAGAACGTAAACATCTCCTTTTCCGTATCGGGCGGTGGCCTTTCACAGACTGACTTGGACAGAATGTTCGGCAACCTGTCGGTGTCGGTGTCGGTGGATGACGATGACACCGGATCTCTGGATTTCTCCGCTACAAGTCTGCAGCTGAGCGAGGGCGGTGCTGCGGGGACCTTTGAGGTGAAACTCGCGGCCACGCCAACTGGCAGGGTAACAGTTGCAGTGGAGGGCAACCACGGGGATGCCGTGACGATCTCCCCATCCACCCTGAATTTCACCGCATCAAATTACGACACCAACCGGACGGTGACCGTCACGCCTATGGATGATGCAGATCTCAGGGATGAGAACGTTGACATCACCCTCTCCGCCTCGGGCGGCGGTTATGACGATGTCAGCGGCAGCGTGGCGGTGAGCGTGGGCGACGACGATGCCGGTGCTCTGGAGCTCTCTGCGAACAGCTTGGAACTGATTGAGGGATCCGGCGTAGACGGCATCTTTACGGTGAGGCTAGCGATTCAGCCGCTCGGCAATGTGACCGTTGACTTGGCGAGTGAGGACGATGATGCGGCCACAGTGTCTCCATCTCAGCTGACTTTCACCCGGTCAAATTACGACATGGCTCAGACGGTGACCGTCACACCGGTGCATGATGGAGATCTCGATGATGAGAGCTTGGAAATCACCCTCTTGGCCTCGGGCGGCGGTTATGACGATGTCGACGACAGTGTGGCGGTGAGCGTGGACGACAACAGTGCCCTTGGTCTGGAACTCTCTGTGAACAGCCTGGCACTGATTGAGAGCTCCGGCGTGGACGGCACCTTTACGGTGAGGCTGCCGAGGCTGCCGACCGGCAATGTGACGGTCGATCTGGCAAGCGATGACACTGGGGCTGCCACAGTATCCCCTGAGCTGCTGACCTTTACTCAGGCGAATTACAGCATGGTGCAGACGGTGACCGTCTCACCGGTGAATGATGCGGATCTCAGGGATGAGAACCTGGACATCACCCTCTCTGCCTCGGGCGGCGGTTATGACGATGTCGGCGGCAGTGTGGCGGTGAGCGTGGATGACGACAATAGCCTTGGTCTGAAGCTCTCTGCGAATAGCCTGTGGCTGGATGAGGGCGGTGATGATGGCACCTTTACGGTGAAGCTGACGAGGCAGCCGACCGGCAATGTGACGGTCGATCTGGCAAGCGATGACACTGGGGCTGCCACAGTATCCCCTTCGCAGCTGATCTTTACTCAGGCGAATTACGAAACGGTGCGGACGGTGACCGTCGCACCGGTGGATGATACGGATATCAATGATGAGGCCGTGGACATCACCCTCTCTGTCTCGGGCGGCGGTTATGACGATGCCGGCGGCACTGTGCAGGTGAGCGTGGACGACAACAGTGGCCTTGGCCTGGAACTCTCTGTGAACAGTCTGTGGCTGGAGGAGGACGGCGCAGACGGCACCTTTACGGTGAGGTTGATGATGTCGCCGACCGGCAATGTGACGGTCGATCTGGCAAGCGATGACACTGGGGCTGCCACAGTATCCCCTGCGCAGCTGATCTTTACTCAGGCGAATTACGACACGGTGCAGACGGTGACCGTCACGCCGGAGGTTGATGCGGATATCAATGATGAGGACGTGGACATCACTCTCTCTGCCTCGGGCGGCGGTTATAACAATGTCGGCGGCAGTGTGGCGGTGAGCGTGGACGATGACAATAGCCTTGGTCTGAAGGTCTCTGCGAATAGCCTGTCGCTGGATGAGGGCGGTGGTTATGGCACCTTTACGGTGAGGCTGACGAGGCAGCCGACCGGCAATGTGACGGTCGATCTGGCAAGCGATGACACTGGGGCTGCCACAGTAGACTCTTCGCAGCTGACCTTCACCACATCAAATTACAACAACCCGCAGAAGGTGAAAGTCACACCGGTGGATGATGCGGATAGCAATAATGAGGACGTGGACATCACCCTCTCTGTCTCGGGCGGCGGTTATGACAGCGCCGGCGGCACTGTGCAGGTGAGCGTGGCCGACGATGATCGGATACCTTCCTACCTGAGACATTCCCCGTCGACGGCGGCAAAGCATCTGAATCTGTCCGAGACTGTCACAGAGCAGGGGAAAGAGGTGGCAGATTCGGGCACATTGGGCGTTCGGCTGAGCAGGCGTCCGAGCGGCACGGTCACTCTGACGGTGACTCAGGTTTCCCCCGCCAACAAAATTCTCGAGTTTGACGCTGATCTCAATACCTCGGGCAATCAGAACACGGTAAGCATCCGATCCTATAGTTGGCGCGCGCCCAAGGCGATCAAAGTGTTTACTTTGCCTGATATCAACTTCAGTGAAGATTCGGCGGTTGTCAGAGTCACCGCCACCGGGGGCGGCTACGACGGCCAAACGCTGGATTATTCGGTCACCATTGAGGACACCGGCGGTCCGCTCGGTATTGTGACCAATCCGGCTTCTTCCCTGACCATAAAAGAGGGGGAAAATGGCACCATCAGGTTCAAGCTTTCCGCCCAGCCTCCTGCAGGTGCAACAACAGTCGTCATGGAGATTTCAACCAGCGACGAAAGCATCAGGATCCGAGGGGCTCCGGGCTCCGGCGATACTCTGCAGCGGCGAATTGATCCCGCCGATTGGGATTCCTACCAAAATGTCGTGATAGAAACTGTGCGGGATTTTGACGATCTTGACATGGACGATGAGACAGCGCAGGTGACCTTCAGGGTTGCCAGTGGTGGTGGAGCCGGCGTCTCTTGGCAGAGCAAGACGGTGACGGTAAACATCACTGATGCGGACATCCCAAACAGCCTCTCTCTGTCGTCAGCAGCACTGACGATCCGGGAGGGCGAAGCGAAGACTTTTGCAGTTCGGCTGACATCGGCGCCGGGTGCGGGCAATACGATTATCGTGGCGGTTGCACCCGACTCGGGCGGCGACCTCAGCGTCGACAAGCCCCAGTTGACTTTTGACAACGACAACTGGAGTGACACTCAAACCGTGACGGTCACTGCCGGCGAGGACCTTGATTCGGTGAATGACGATTCCAGCGTCACGCTCACCGCCTCGGGGACCTCCGACTACAGCGGCAAGATGGCCACCGTCAATGTCAGGGTGATTGACGAAGATGAGCCAGTTCTGCTGCTGTCCGCCACCAGTGTCTCGATCAATGAAGGGGGCTCTGCGGGAACCTTCACGGTCGAGCTGTCCTCCCCTCCGACCGATACGGTCACCGTGGGCGTGCTCAGCAGGGATATCGGCATCGCCCGGGTTTCGCCGGCGAGTCTGACGTTTGACTCATCCAGCTGGAATACCGCACAGAC
Source organism: Gammaproteobacteria bacterium AqS3 (assembly GCA_001750645.1). GTDB lineage: Bacteria > Pseudomonadota > Gammaproteobacteria > MEIF01 > AqS3 > AqS3. The sequence continues at coordinate 31,002 of MEIF01000003.1, read as the reverse complement.
AGTCAGCGTGACCGCAGCCGAGGACGACGACTTTGACAATGAAAAAGTGACAATCAGTCTCACCGCTTCAGGCGACGACGATTACGACGGCCTGGCTGCATCCGTGTCGGTTTCGGTTGCCGACGATGATTCCTACTTCCTGGACTTCTCTGACGACGCACTGTCATTGAACGAGGGGGGCACCGGCTCATTCACGGTCGCCCTGGGGGCTCGACCCCTCGGCGATGTGACCGTGACGCTGATGCAGCCGAGCAATACCAAGGTGACGCTGGACACCGACAGGGATGCCGACGGCAATCAGACCACGCTGAATTTCTTACAGTCCAGCTGGAATGTCGCACAGAACGTATACGTCAAGGCGGCCCTGGATTCTGACAGCGACGATGAGACCGCCACGATCAGCATGAGCGCAACCGGCGGCGGCTACGGCCTCTACGGGGTGGAAGACAGCGTGGTGGTCTCGGTGACGGACAACGGCGCCCTCGCTCTGACCATCGGCAGCTATGAGCGCGCGTTGTCCGAGGGTCAGACCTATATGGTCGATATTCGACTGGCCAGTCAGCCTGAGAGTGATGTCACTGTGGCGGCGATGAGCTCGGATCCCAGTGCGGTGGCGATCACCGATCCGGCCTCAGGGGAGTTGACGTTCACCACCAGCAACTGGAGCACCGATCAGACGCTGAGCTTCCAGGCGGTCGAAGACGGCGATGCAGCCAATGAGCGGGTCGTGATTTCGATGTCGGTGGCGGGCACCGATTACAGCTTCTCGAGGTCTCTGGTCGTGACCACCCAGGACAATGACAAGGTCGAACTGGTGCTGTCCAAGACAGAACTGACGACGGTCGAGGGGGTGGCCGGGACCTTCACGGTCAAGCTGGGCAGCCAGCCGACCGGCACCGTCACCGTGACGCCCAGTTTCGAGGCCTTTTTCGGCGGCACCGTTGATGCAACGCTTGACACCGACACGACCCGGGCGGGCAACCAGAGCACGCTGAAATTCACCAAGGTCAACTGGAATACCGCGCGCACTGTGGCCGTCATGCCCAATGCAGATGACGACGCTAAGGATGAGCAGTTCTATGTCAATCTCTCGGCCTCCGGAGCGAACTATGACCATCAGTACGGGGAGGTCACAGTGACCGTGACGGACGACGATGGCAGGGGGATTCTGGTCTCGGATACATCGCTGCTGCTGAACGAGGGGGGGACGGCATCCTTCAGCCTCAGGCTGTCACAGCAGCCCTCGGCCGGACAGAGACAGTCCTCGACCATTAATGTCCGCGTCGGCCCCGGCGGCGGCTATTTCGGGCTGACTTCCACCAGCGACACGGCCGGCAGCAATCAGGATGACGTCATTCTGCAATTTACCGACGACAACTGGGACACTGCACAGACGGTTGAGGTGAGCGCTCCCCAGGACGACAATCTGTATGAGGAGCGCACCACGCTCTACATCACGGCCGAGGGCGGAGATCACACCGACATCAAGCCCGCGAAAGTGCGTCTGCATGTGCTTGAGACCAACTACAAGGAAACCCAGACCGGCGTCAAGGAAATCGACAGGGGCGCGGCCTCAGATTTCATTGTCGTGGCAGCGGGGACTGCGGCCAACACCTTTGATGTGAGCTTGAGCACCGCGCCCACCCAAAATGTCAGAGTCACGCTGTCAAGCGTTCTGACACTCGACAAGACCACGCTGAACTTTATCCCGGGCAACTACAACACGGTACAGACGGTGACCATCACCCCGTTTACCGACACCAGAAGGCCGGCGACAGAAAATTTTGATGTCACTCTGCAATCCGCCACCACACCCGCCGTCACGGGTGCGGATCAGTACCGGGCGACGCGGGTCTTCTCGGTTGAAGTCACGCGAGACAACTCGAATGCGACGTCAACGGAATTGGCTCTGGACAGACCCCACTTGGTTGTGACCGCAGGGAGTCAGAGCAACGTCATTATGGTTGCACTCTCCGCCCAGCCCGGCAGCGATGTCCAAGTCATACCGAACATGAGCAGCGAGGATTTCAAAATCGCGACGGCCACGCCGAGGATCCTGACGTTTAACTCGAGCAACTGGGAGACCCCCCAGGCCGTCACGGTCACCTCATCGACCAGCACGACTGAAACGACGGTCGATGTCATCCTGAATGGCCAAAGCCGCATTCCGGTCAGTCAGGGTGCAGTTGACCAATACAAAATGTCGCGCACGGTGACAGTGACGCTTGAGGCGGCGCCGCGGGATCTGCGGGCGATCGGCTTCAATCTGTCCAAGCCCTCGCTGCAGGTGACCGAGGGGGGAACGCCCGGCACTTTTGATATCAAGCTGACCAGGACTTACAGCAGTTCGCTGCGGGCTGTGCAGATTGATCTGACCAGCGATGACACCGCAATAGCCACGGTTTCGCCGGCCAATCTGATTTTTACCAGCACGAATTGGAGCACCGCCCAGACCGTCACCGTCGCATCGGTTGAGGATGCGGATATGGATGACGAGCGGGTTGAGATTAAGTTGGATGGTTACAGCCTCACTTACCCTGCACCCAAAGATGACGGTTCCACGCCGCCTCCTCCTGAGAAGTCCTCTAATAGGTTCATCAGCTACACCTACACGGTGTCGGTCGTGGATGACGACGACAGCGGGTTTGTGCTGTCGCCGAGAACCCTGGCCCTGGTCGAGGGCGGCTCGGCCGGAAGCTTTACGGTCGCCTTGGCGACCCAGCCGACAGAGGACGTGACCGTGTCAGTCGCCAGCCTGGCTCCGAATGCGGCAACGGTCTCGGAGAGCAGCCTGACCTTTACCCGGGCGAACTACAACACGCCGCAGTCGGTGACGGTCACCCCGGTGGACGATGTCGACTTGGAGAATGAGACCTTCAACATCGTGGTCTCGGCTGCGGACGGCGGCTATGGCGGCGATACCGACACTGTCGCCGTGACCGTGGAAGACGATGACTCGGTCGGATTCACGCTGTCCACCAAGGCATTGACTGTCGCAGAGGAAGGCACCGGTTTCTTTACGGTGGCCCTCAGAAATGAGCCGACAGGGGAGGTGATGGTGACGCTGTCGCAGCCGGACAATGACGATGTGAGGCTGGATACGGACCCCCGAACCGACAGCAATCAGAACACCCTGACTTTCGGCGAAAACGACTGGAATGAAGGCAAGAGAGTCACGGTTTCTGCGGGACACGATGTCGATTCCTCGAATGAGGGCCCGCTCACGGTCAACTTGACCGCATCCGGCGGCGGGTATGGCAGCGCTGAGGACTCCATGACGATCTCGGTGACGGATAACGACCCCCCCGAACTGGATGTCGGTGTCCCTGCGTCGGGCCTGGCCATTGAAGAGGGGATGACGGGTACCTTTACGATTGCTCTGGCCACTCAGCCGGCGGGGGATGTGACGGTGACGCTGATGCAGCCCAACAATACCGACATCAAGGTGGACACCAATACGGTAGCCGACGGCAATCAGAGGACGCTCAGTTTTGGGACGGACGATTGGAGCACCCCCCAGACCGTCACAGTGCGTGTGCGCGACGATGAGGACTCAGAGAACGAAACCGGCTCGATTTCCATGTCGGCAACGGGCGGCGGCTATGAGAGTGCGGGCGCGACGGTGCTGGTGCGCGTGACCGATACCGACACACCCGGCTTGACCCTCACAGCCTCGCAGCTGAGCATCAGCGAGGGTGAAAACCAGACCTTTGATGTCAGTCTGAGGGTGGATCCGAACGGTCCCGTGACGGTCACGCTGGAGCAGCCGTCCAACAACGATGTGACGCTGGACACCTCCTCGGATGCGGGCAATCAGAACATGCTGGAGTTCACCGCGGACACTTGGGACATCCCCCAGACGGTGACGGTGAACACAGTCGCCGATGCCGATGCGGTGGACGACAGCGCCACCATCAATATCTCGGCCCTCAACTCGGGCTACGGCGATGTCACCGGTACGGTGACCGTGACCGTGACCGATCCCCAAGTTCAGGGGCTGGTGTGGTCCGAGTCGCCGCTGTCCATCCTTGAGGGCGAGAACAAAACTGTGACCCTGAAGCTGCTGACGCAGCCGACGGAGGATGTAACGGTGACGCTGGGGCAGCCGTCCAACACCGATTTGACGCTGGACACGAATGCGACAGATGACGGCGATCAGAGCATGCTCACCTTCACGACGGACAACTGGAACACCGCCCAGGATGTCGTCTTCAGGGCGGCTGTCGACCAGGATCAGGATACCGGCAGTGCCACGGTCAATGTCACCACATCGGGCGGCGATTACGACGATCTGGACGACACCACCCTGTCGATAAGGATCATCGACAAGGATGTCCCGAGATTGCTCCTGTCCCAGTCGACGCTCTCGCTGAGTGAAGGCGGGGCGGCCGGGGATTTCACGGTGGAGCTGTCGCTTCTGCCGACAGAAGCGGTCACGGTGTCGATCAGCGCCGGCGCCGACGCCGACCTGCTGCAGATCTCGACGCCCGGCCTGGAATTGACCTTCAGGACAGACAACTGGAATGTGCCCCAGATGGTCACCATCAGCGCGGCCGAGGACACCGATGCGACTGATGAGGACATCACGGTCAGCCTTACCGCTGCGGGCGGAAATTACGCCGGGGTGACCGAAAATGTTGCCGTGACGATTGACGACGACGAGGCCGAGCTGGTGCTGTCCGCTGAAACGCTGTCGGTTATCGAGGGCGGAGCCTCAGGAGAATTTACCGTTGCCCTGTCCAGCCGGCCGACGGCGACGGTCACGCTGAATCTGACCCTTGCCGACAACGATTCGGACGATTCGACCGATCCGTCCCAAGCTCTGGAGGTGGACACCGATGCAGACACCGCCGGTCCGCAAACCACGCTGACCTTCACCCAGGATGATTGGGGCACGGCGCGCACGGTCATGGTGACGGCCATTGAAGATGGAGACATCACTGAGGAGGAGATCACCATCACCCTCTCGGCGACGGGTGGCGATTACGCCGGCCTGAGCGAGGATGTGACGGTCAGCGTGAGCGAGAACGACATCCCGAGGATTGTTCTGACCGAGACATCGCTGGCGCTGTGCGAGGTGGCAGACGGCGACTGCGGAATTTCGGGCAGCTTTACGGCGGTCTTCTCCGTAGCACCGGATCAGGCGACAGCCGTGACGGTCACCAGCAGCGATCCTGGGGCGGCAGCGGTGACTGCCGGAGCCACCCTGACCTTCTCTCCGAACGACTGGAGCACTCCCCAGACGGTCACCATCACCCGGGTTGAAGACAACGATGCGGTTAATGAAAGCGTCACCGTGACGGTGGCTGTGACAACAACAGGGGGCAATTACGCCGGTCAATCGGAAACCGTTGCGGTGTCGGTCCGGGACAGCGGCACCGCCGGCCTGACGCTCTCGCCAACGTCGCTGACGGTGACCGAGGGAAGCACCGGCACCTTTGATGTGCAGCTGGCCGCCGAGCCGACGGAGAATGTAACGGTGACGCTGGCGCAGCCCAGCAATGCCGATGTGACGGTCGACACCGACACCGGCACGGCCAGCAATCAGAACACGCTGACTTTTGATGCGAGCAACTGGAACCGCCCCCAGACCGTCACCGTCTCAGCAGCAGAGGATGTGGATGGGAACAATGACGAGGCGGACATCGTTATCTCCGCATCGGGCGGCGAGTACGCCGACGCGGACGAGGTGACCCTGAGGGTTACGGTGAACGACAACGATACGGCCAGCCTGGAGCTGTCCGGTGATGCGCTGGGTATTGACGAGGGAAGCACCGGCACCTTCAATGTCAAGCTCGGGACGCAGCCGGTCGGCGGCAATGTGACCGTGGGCATCACCAGCGATGATGCTGGCGCTGTGTCGGTCTCCACAGCCAGCCTGACCTTTACCGCAGACAACTGGAATGCCACGCAGAACATCACGGTGACAGGTGTCGGGGACGACGATGCCGAGAACGAGGAGGTCACCGTCACGCTGTCGGCATCCGGTGCTGACTACGGAAATGTGGCTGATGTCGATGTGACGGTCACCGTGACCGACGATGAAGACATTGAAATGACACTGTCGACAAGCTCCCTGACGCTGACCGAGGGTGAGGTTGGAACCTTTACGGTGGAATTGGGCAGCCAGCCGACAGATGACGTGACCGTCAGCATCACCAGCAGCGACACGGAAGTCGCGTTTGCTGAACCGGACTCGGCCAGTCTGACCTTTACCGCAGACAACTGGGAGGACGCCCAGACCGTGATGATTAACGCAGCGGATGACAGCGATGCGGAAGACGGGCAGGCGACGATCACTGTCAGCGCCTCCGGAGGCGGCTATGGCGGTGTAGAGAGCGGAACGGTTGCGGTGGAGGTCTGGGACGATGACCGCACCGCCGGCCTGATCCTGTCGACGACGGGACCGCTGAGCCTGGAGGAGGATTCCGCTTCCGACAGCAACTCGGTCTCATTCACGGTCAAGCTGGCCTCACCGCCCGTCGGTGACGACGTGACCGTCGCGGTGACCAACCCCGATGCCGGGGCGGTTTCTGCCTCTGCACCGAGCCTCACCTTCACAACCTCGAACTGGAATATCACCCAGCCACTGACCATCGGCGCTGTTCAGGATGACGATGCCCAGAACGAGGATGTCACCGTCACGCTGTCGCCGACCGGCGGCGGCTATGGCAGCGAACAGGCGAGCACGCTGCAGGTCACGGTCGATGACGACGAAAGTATCGGACTCATGATCTCGGCGTACTTGGTGGAGTTGGAGGAGGGGAACTCGGTCGACCTGACCGTCTCGATGGCCAGCCAGCCGACTGCCGATGTGACGGTGACCTTTGCCAACCCCGAACCGACGTTCCTGGCCGTTGATGCCGATTCGTTTACCAGCGGCGCCCAGGGCAGCATGACCTTCAGGACGGACAACTGGGAAACACCGCAGACGGTGAGCATCATTGCGATCGAGGATGACGACCTTGAGGACGGTAAGGCGACGGTCACTTACAGGGTCGCCGGCGGTGACTACGAGGGATACTGCCAGGCTCAAGGCCGTGATCCGGCATGCGCAATCGAGGTCACAGTGACCGACAACGACAAGGCGACCGCAGAGCGAGACGGTGCCACGCAGGTGCTGGCGGCGGTTGCCAGAGCCACACTGGCGGGCTCCCTCGACGTGATCAGCCGGCGCTTTGACGCCTCGGCCGGCGCCCGCCGGGTGCAGTTTGGCGGCCGCAATGTGGCGCTGGATCAATCGGGCATTGACGATCTGGTCGGCCATTTCGCTCAGATGGCCCGCACGCGCGAGGAGTTCTCGCAGTCGAATCGCTACGGGGACGATCTGTTCGGTGTCAACCGCCAGAGTGCGGAGTGGCTCGGCAGCATTCCGCTGCGCGAGGGTCGGCCGGCATTCGCCCAGCCCAATGCGGGCGGGTTCAGCAACGATATGCAGATGCTCGGCAGCTTTACCTACGCACTCACCTCATCCGCCGATTCGGGCGGCTCCTCGATGGCGACCTCAAGCCTCTGGGGCAGCAGCGAGCAGCGCGAGTTCTCCGGCACCGTTCAGCAGGTCCCCTACGAGGGCAATCAGAGTGCGGTGTGGCTGGGCTATGACCAGCGCACTGAAAACGGCTGGCTCTACGGCGTTGCAGCTTCGCGCAGCAGCGGCGAGGCCGACTACAAGATCCGGAACAGTTCCGCCCGCATCGAGACCCAGCTGAGGACTTACATGCCCTACATCGAGATCACCGGCGAGAGCGGCGCTTCTGTCCGCGTCGTCTACGGCTTCGGCATCGGCGAGGTCAAGGTGCAGGAGATCAACTCAAACGAGGGCACGGCGAAGCTGACGATGGACATGACATCGGTCGGCGGGCGCTGGCCGTTCCTGCAGATCGGCATCGGCGGGACCCTGTCGGCGACCGGCAGCATCGCCTCCAGTCGCATGACGACGGGAAGCTCCGCCGCAACGCCATCGATCAGCGAGCTCAACGTCGACAGCCAGCAGATGCGCGCCGGTCTTGAGCTGGCCCACAGCGGCTTTGGCAGCGGCATGCGCCTGGCTCCGCGTTTCGGGGTGGCGGTGCGTCAGGACGAGGGCGACGGCATCACCGGTTCGGGTGTCGAGGTGACTGCGGCTGTGCAGATGACCACTCCGGGCAGCCGCTTCAGCCTGGATCTGAACGGGCACTGGCTGACCAGCCACAGCGCCGAGGACGAGACAGAGGATCAGGCCGGCGGAAGCCAGACGCTCAGAGAGGAGGACAAGGTCGAGCTTGACGAATGGGGCATGAGCCTGACGCTCAGGGTGGCTTCGTCCGATGCTGTCGGGCGTGGATTCTCGATGTCGCTGGGGCCGGAGTGGGGCGCTCAGCAGAGCGACCTGCTCGACCGCGAAGAGGCCTTCAATCTGGATCAGCATGATCTGCAGCGCATGCAGCAGTCAGCCCAGCGCATGGTGCTCGCCACCCGGCTCGGCTACGGCATGGACGCCTTCGGCGGCCTGCTGACCCCGTTTGCCGAATACAATTTCAGCGGCGGAAGCTATGCCTCGAGCCGACTGACGAGCGGGCTGAAGTTCATGAGAACCGACAGCTTTGAGGCGCGCCTCTTCGGCGAGCAGCGCATCACCCAGGGCCAGAAACCCGAGAACAAAATCGGCGTTGAGCTGAGACAGTACCTGTTCTGAGGCGCCGGTGTGCGCCCTTGGCGGCGCCGGTCGCCAAGGGCAGAGCGCAGCAGCGGCGCACTGCAGGCCGGGGAGCTAGGACTTGGGAATGATCAGGTCAGCCAGAGCGAGCGGTAGTGACGCAGTTCCTCGACGGTGGCGCGGATGTCCTCAAGCGCCCGGTGATTGCTTTCGGTCTTGCTGAAGCTCTGAATGACATCGGGGCGCCAGCGCTTGGCCAGCTCCTTGATGGTGCTGACATCGACGATGCGGTAGTGGAAGTAGGAGTCGACCTTGGGCATGTAGTGGCGCAGGAAGCGCCGATCCGTCGAGATGCTGTTGCCGCACAGCGGGATCTTGCCCCTGGGGATGTGAGCCCGCAGAAAATCCAGCACGGCATCCTGTGCGGTGCGCTCGTCGAGGACGCTCTCCCGCACGCGCTGAACCAGCCCGGACTTGGTGTGGGTCTCGGTGTTCCACTCGTCCATGCTGTCGAGCAGCTCATCGTCCTGATGGATCACCAGGTCGGGGCCCTCGGCGACGATGTGCAGGTCGGCATCGGTGATCAGCACCGCTATCTCGATGATGCGCTCTTTTAGGGGGTTCAGACCTGTCATTTCCAGATCCAGCCATGCGAGATGCTCTGTGTTCTTATTGGCCTTGTCGCCCACTAACCTCTCCCCGAGTCAAGTTCAGAAGTATAAGCCAGCAGAGTTGTGTAATAGTTGCGCAGCGGCATGGCGTGGGTATTCGAGTGGCTCGAACTTCCCGCAGCGGGCAGGCAGGCTTTGGCGCCTCGGACCGGGGCGCAGCGCAGCCCTGCACCGTGGTCAGCGCACACCGCAACCGGGTCGAGGTGCTGGATCAGGGCGGCGAGCACCGCTCGCTCAGGTGCCGTCCGGGCCTGACCTGCGCGGCCGGCGACGCCGGGGGATTTGACCCCCGCACCGAAGTGCTGACGAGCATTGATCCCAGGCGCAACGCCCTTGAGCGCCGCACGGCACGACAGGTGCGCATCATCGCCGCCAACATCGATCTGGCCCTCATCGTGACGGCGCTGCTGCCCAGGCCCGCCCCCAGAGCCATTGATCGCTCCCTGGCGCTGGCGCGCAGCAGCGGCATAGACACCCTGCTGCTGCTCAACAAGGTGGACCTCGGCCTTGACGCCGAGATCGAATCCATCCTCGAGGCATACGCGCTCGCCGGCTTTGAAATGCTGCACATCAGCGCCCGCAGCGGAGCCGGCATTGCCGACCTGCACGAGCGGCTGACCGGCAGGCGCGTCGTCTTCATCGGCCAGTCCGGCGTCGGCAAGAGCGCGCTGCTGAACCGGCTCTGCGGCGCCCAGCTGCAGAGAACCGGAGCCCTCGCCGCCGGAAACATCAGCGGTGCGCACACCACGGTGGTGGCCAGGCTGCTGCGGCTGAGGGACTTCGAGCTGATCGACTCGCCCGGCGTGCGCCAGCTGGAGGTCGCCCATTTGAGCCGGGATGCGCTGCTGTCGGGCTTCCCGGAGATCGCCCGCAGCGGGGCGCACTGCAGATTCGCCGACTGCGGCCACGCCGCCGAGCCCGGCTGCGCCGTCGTCGAGGCGGTGCGCGCGGGTATCATTTCACCCGCCCGGCATCAGGGCTGGTGCGCCCTGCTTGATGAGGTGCATCAGAATGAGAATGACCCGTCCTCCTAGCGACACAGACTTCGGCTATGAGCGCATCCGCCCGGACGACAAGCGCGCGCGCGTGCGCTCGCTGTTCGACGCCGTGGCGCCGCGCTACGACCTCATGAACGACCTGCTCTCGCTCGGCCTGCACCGGCTCTGGAAGCGCGCCGCGATCGAGCGCACCGGGCTGCGCCCCGGCCAGCGCGTCCTCGATGTCGCCGCCGGAACCGGCGATCTGGCCCGGCTTCTGGTGCGCCGGCTGGGCGCCGAGGCGGTTCTGGTCGACCCCTCCCCTGACATGCTCAGGCGCGCCCGGGCGGCGCTGCGCAATGAGGGCATCCTGGCGCGCTGCGTCTGTGCCGCCGCCGAGCAGCTGCCGTTTCCCGACGGCAGCTTTGACGCCGTCACGGTCGGCTTCGGCCTGCGCAACTTCACCGACCGGCAGGCCGGTCTCGGCGAGATGGCGCGCTGCCTGCGTCCCGGCGGGCGCCTGGTCATCCTGGAGTTCTCGCATCCGACCGACCCGCTGCTGCGGCGGCTTTACGACTCCTACTCCTTTGAGCTGATGCCCCGGCTGGGCGAATGGGTCGCCGGACAGGGCGACGCCTACCGCTACCTGGCCGAATCGATTCGCGTGCACCCCCCGCGCGAGGAGCTGGTTCGGATGATGCGGGAGGCCGGGCTGGAGCGCTGCCGCTGGTCCGACATGAGCGGCGGCATTGTCGCGATTCACTGGGGCGTGCGCCGTGTTTGAGCTGCTCAACCGCGCCCTGGCCGAGGTGGCCTCGACCGATCCCGAGGGCAGGGCGGCGCTGGCCGAGCTGGACGGGGTCTCGCTCGACCTGGACTGCTCGGGGGTGCATCTGGGCCTGCGCATTGCCCCCGGCGGCATCCTGCAATTGGCCGACTTTGGCACAGCCGAGGCGCAGGTTTCGGCGACCCCGCTGGGTTTTCTGCGCGCCCTCGGCGGCGATTCGCGCAGCCTCCTGATCGAGGGCGAGGCCGAGCGGGCGCAGCGCCTGCTCGAGGCCCTCAAAAAGCTCGGCCCGTCCTGGCACCTGCTGCTGGTGCGCGCCATAGGCGACGGCCCGGCCGGGCTCATCGCCGGCGAGCTCCGCGCGCGCGAGCCCCAGGTCAGGGCGGCCGGGGCGGCGCTGGCCGGCTGGGTTCGGGATGCCGGCGTCCGCGACGATGAATACGCCGAATTTGTGCGGCGCACCCAGGATCTGCAGCTGAGCATCGACCGGCTCCAGGCGCGCCTGGACGGGCGCGGGCCGTGATCGCAGTCCTGCAGCTGCTGCAGCTGGGGCTGATCTGCACCTGGTACCGCCTGGACGTGCTGCTGCCCGGGCGGCCCTGGTGGCTCTGGCTGTGGCCGTTTTGGCTGGTGCCGCGCGGGCGCACCTCGGATGCCGAGCGCTTCGCCGGCGCCCTTGAGCGTCTGGGTCCGATCTACATCAAGCTCGGCCAGCTGCTCTCCAACCGCGCCGACCTGTTCACCCCCGAGCTCATCCAGGCCCTGCGGCGGCTGCGCGACGCCGTCTCGCCCATCGACCCGGGGCGCGCCCGGGAGCTGATCGAGGCCGAGCTGGGCGCCCCGGTCGACGAGGTGTTTGCCGAGTACGAGGCGGCCCCGCTGGCCGCGGCGTCGATCGCCCAGGTACACGCGGCGCGCCTGCACTCCGGCGAGGCCGTGGTCATCAAGATCGTCCGGCCCAACCTCGACCGGCGCGTGCGGCGCGACCTGGACGTGCTGCGGCTGCTGGGGCGCATCGTCGAATTCATCAGGCCGGATTTTCAGCGCTTCAAGCTGGCCGATGTGCTGGCCGACTATGAGCGCATCATTCTCGATGAGATGGACCTGCGCATCGAGGCGCTGTACGCCGAGCTGATGGCGCGCAATGCCCGCACCCACAGGCTCTACCGCATCGCGCAGATCCACCCGCAGTACACCACCGAGCGGCTGATGGTCTCCGAGCGCGTCTCGGGCATTGCCCTGGACGATCTGGAGGGGCTGCGCAGCGCCGGCGTCGACCTGTCCCTGCTGGCCGAGCGCGGCGTGCGCATCTTTTTCACCCAATTGCTGAGCGACAACTTCTTCCACGCCGACATGCACCCGGGCAACCACTTTGTCGACATCACCAGGCCGGAGGACCCCCGGTATCTGTCGATCGACTGCGCCATCGCCGGATCATTGGAGCGGCGCAACATGGCCACCCTGGTCAAGCTGTTCCTGCACCTGGACGAGGGCGACTACGACGGCATGGCGCAGACCCTGGCGCGGGCCGGCTGGGTCTCCCCCGAGGCGCCGATGGCGCGGCTCGGGGTGGTCATCCGCCGCATCGCCGAGCCGGTGCGCGGCGCCCCGCTGGGGCAGATCTCGCTGGCGGAGGTGGTCGGCAAGATATTCCAGGCGGGATACGAGTTTCGCTTCCGGCTGCCGACCAACCTGGCTCTGCTGCACAAGACGCTGCTGCAGATCGAGGGGCTGGGGCGGCAGCTCGACCCCGAGCTCAACCTCTGGGACATCGCCGTGCCGATGCTGCGCAGCTGGCACGCCGAGCACTACGGCCCCAGAGCCGTGCTGGGGCGCCTCGTGGGCGCACTCGATGCGCTCGTGCAGCTGCCCGAGGCGGCGCTGGCCTCCATCAAGAGCGGCGCCGCCCCCGCCCGGAGCGCCCCGGCCTCCGCCTCCCGCCCCCGGACGCTGCTGCTGATCGCCCTGGGCGCGCTGATCGGAGTCGCCGGCGCCGGCCTGTATCCGTACATTGCGCAGTGGTGCAATGCCTAGGAGCCGTCCGTGAGCGAACCCGCAGGCGTGCTGAGTCAATTGGACGAGACCCTCGCCGCGCGCCGGGAGGCCGAGCCCGATGAGTCGTATGTCGCCTCGCTCTATGCCGGGGGATCCGAGGCCATCCTGGCCAAGGTCGCCGAGGAGGCGGAAGAGTTCGCCGAGGCGCTGCTGGCGCTGGCCGAGGCCGACGAACCCGAGCGGCGCTCGGCGCTGATACACGAGGCCGCCGACCTGTGGTTCCACAGTCTGGTGGGGCTGCATCATCTCGGCCTGCAATCCGGCGATATACTTGCCGAACTGGGTCGGCGGCAGGGCACGTCCGGACATCGGGAAAAGGCCGCGCGCAGCGGTTCACCCTAGCGGGGCAGGACAATGGGATTTGGCGGAATCAGCATCTGGCAGCTTCTAATCGTGCTGGCGATCGTGCTGCTGCTGTTCGGCAGCAAGCGCATTCGCAGCATCGGCAGCGACCTCGGGGCGGCGCTGCGCAGTTTTCGCAAATCCTCCGAAGAGGAGGAATCATCCGACAGCCGCAGATCGGATTCAGACGACGACCCAGGTTCCCAGCCGCCCAAGGCCCCCGGTTCGGGCGGCTAATGTTTGACATCGGCTTTTTTGAGCTGGTCCTGGTGCTGCTGCTGGGACTGCTGGTGGTCGGCCCGGCGCGGCTGCCCGAGCTGGTCCGGCAGATCTTGGCGCGCTGGCGCCGGCTGCGCGCCTGGCTCGGCTCGATGCAGCAGGAGGTCGAGCAGCAGCTGGATGTCCACGGCCTGGAGCAGGATCTGTTCAACCGCGATGTCATGCGCTCGATCAACCGCGACCGGGACGATGCGCAGCGCAGCGGGGCGCCGGACCCCGATCCAGCCGACCCGACCGACCCGACCGATCCGGTCGATCCAGCTTCGGACCCGGCTCCGGATCAGCCGCAAGACCCGCCGCCGGCCCGGGACGGCGACCGCAAGGCATGACCTACGCCGAGGAGGACCAGCCCAGGCCCATCGTTGAGCACCTGCTGGAGCTGCGCGGCTGCACCCTGCGCGCCCTGATCGCCGTGCTGGCGGTGTTTCTGGCCTGCCTGCCATTCTCCCGGCAGATTTACGAGGGGCTCTCAGCCCCGCTGCAGTCCCAGCTGCCCGGCGGCATGATTGCCACCGAGGTGGCGACTCCGCTGCTGGTGCCGCTGAAGCTGTGCTTCTTTGTGGCCTTCTGCATCGCCATTCCCTACGTGCTGCTGCAGCTCTGGCGCTTCATCGCCCCGGGGCTGTACCGCCGGGAGGCGCGGATGATGCTGCCGCTGGTGGGCTCGGGCGTGGCGCTGTTCTTCTCCGGCATCGCCTTCGCCTACTTCGTGGTGTTTCCGCTGATATTCGGCTTTTTCGTCTCGGTCGCCCCGGACGGCGTCCAGGTCATGACCGACATCAACGCCTACCTGAATTTCGTCATCAAGCTGTTCTTCGCCTTCGGACTCGCGTTTGAGACCCCGGTGCTGATCCTGGTGCTGGTGCGCAGCGGTGCGGTCGAGCGCCGCTCGCTGATCGAAAAGCGGCCCTATCTGGTCGTGCTGTTCTTTGTCGTCGGCATGCTGATGACGCCGCCGGACATCTTTTCCCAGGTTCTGCTGGCGGTGCCGATGTGGCTGCTGTTTGAGCTGGGACTGTTCCTGACCCGGGGCGAGGGCGGCGAGACTGCGGAGAGCCCCCCCGGCTGGGGGCTGCGGCATCCCTTCCTGGCCGCCTGCCTGTGCGGCCTGCTGCTCGGCGGCATCCTGGGGGCGCTCGGCATGCTCGCCGCATTTGAGCATCTGTTCGGGGCGCTCTGAGCTGTGCACCGCAGCGTGTCGATCACACTCGGGCTGCTGCTGGGGACTGCCCTGGGGGGCGTCGCCGGCGCCGGGGGCATGCTGATCGCCTATCCGTTTCTGTTCCCGCCGGAGCCGGTCAACCAGCCCGCCCCCGAGGGGCTGTCCGTGCTGGTGCGCACGCAGCTGCGCGAGGGCTCACCGGGACAGGACATGGTGCACTGGGGCCGGGGCGGCCTGAACGTCTACCCGCAGGGCGCCGGCAGCGTGCTGCTGGAATTCGCCGAGGATTTTGAAGTCGGGCCGGGGCCGAATTTCTGGATCTACCTCAACCGGACAGCCGGCATTGAAACCGAGGCCGACTTCCTCGCCGATGCCGGCCGGATGCGCCTGGCCAAGCTGAAGAGCTTTCAGGGCGCCCAGGTCTACCCCGCACCCCTTGAGGCCTTCGCACAGGCCCGGGCCGTGACGATCTGGTGCGAGAGTTTCGGCGAGTACATCGCCTCGGCCGACCTGCCCCAGGCCGAGCCGGAGCGGTAGGACCCTGTGCTAAACTCCGCGCGCTTTTTGAGCGGTGTCGATCCTGTGCCGAGCATTCGCATCAACGACAACGAGCAGTTTGACACTTGCCTGCGGCGCTTCAAGCGCGCCTGCGACCGCGCCGGGATCATCAACGAATTGAAGCGCCGCGAGTTTCACGAAAAGCCCACCTGGAAGCGTCGCCGCCTGCGCAAGGCGGCGGTCAAGCGGCAGCACAAGAAGAGCCGGATGGTGGATCAAAGGCTGAACCGCTCGTTTTGATCTGACCTGAATGGCCAGAGTGCAGACGCATTGAACCGGCGCGTAGCGGCGCCGGTTTTTTTATGACCGGGGGGTGGGGAATATGAGCATCAAAGCGCAGCTGAAAAATGACGTCAAGGAGGCGCTCAAGGCCGGCGAGAGGCTGCGCCTCGACGCCCTGCGCATGACCCTGTCGGAAATTCAGAAGCTCGAGATCAAGGCCGGCGAAGAGCTTGCCGAGGCGGATCTGCAGGGGCTGCTGATCAAGCTGGTCAAGCAGCGGCGCGAGAATGCCGAAACCTTCGCCGAGGCCGGTCGCACCGACCTGGCCGAAAAGGAGGCGGCCGAGGCCGAACACCTGTCCGCCTACCTGCCGGAGCAGCTCAGCGGCGACGCCCTCGCCGAGGCCGTCTCGGAGATCCTCGCCGAGGCCGGGGTGTCCGACATTCGCGACATGGGCCGGGCAATGGGTGCCGTCAAGCGGCGCCTGCAGGGGCGCGCCGATCTGGGCGAGGCCAGCAGTCTCGTCAAGCTCAGGCTCTCCGGGGATGGCTGAGGTGCCCCAGCCGCCGCTGCGTCATCTGCTGACGCTGGACGATCTGGACGCCCCTGCGCTGCACAACATTCTGGACACCGCCGCGGCGCTGCGCAGCCAGCAGAGCTTCGCCCCGCCGGAGCACTCGCGCACGCTGCTGAACCTGTTCTTCGAGAACAGCACGCGCACGCGCTTCAGCTTTGAGTTTGCCGCGGCGCGCCTCGGCCTTCGGGTGCTGAACTTCGATGTCGAGGGCTCATCGATCACCAAGGGCGAGTCGCTGCGCGACACGCTGCAGACGCTGCGCGCCATGCGTCCGGACATCGTCGTCATCCGCCACAGCAGCAGCGGGGCGGCGGCTTATGCGGCCGAGGTCATGGGGGAGGCGGTTGCGGTCATCAACGCCGGTGACGGCTTCCACGCCCATCCCACCCAGGCGCTGCTCGATCTGATGACCATCCGCGACCACCGCGGCGGCTTTGACGGGCTCGCCCTGGCCATCGTCGGCGACGTGCGCCACTCGCGCGTGGCGCGCTCGCTGCTCCAGGGTCTGCGCGTTCTGGGCGTTGCCGATCTGCGCCTGATCGGTCCGGCGACGCTGCTGCCCAGCCACCCCGAGGCGCTGGGGGCGCGCAACTTCACCGATCTGGCCGAGGGTCTGGCCGGGGTCGAGGTCATCATCGCCCTGCGGCTGCAGAACGAGCGCATGCTCGGGGCGTCGCTGCTGCCCTCGGCCGAGGAGTACCGCCAGGGCTACGGACTGGATCATGAGCGGCTCGGCTGGGCCGCGCCCGGGGCGTTCGTGCTGCACCCCGGCCCGATCAATCGCGGCGTCGAGATTTCGTCACAGCTGGCCGATTCAGAGCGCTCGCTGATCCTCAGGCAGGTCGAGAACGGCGTCTGGGTGCGCATGGCGGTGATGCAGATGCTGCTGGGTGGGGATGCCGCGTGATGCGGCTCCTGCGCGGGGTGCGGCTGATCGACCCGACCGCCGGGTGCGATGCGGTCACAGACGTCTACGTCGCCGATGGCCGCATCGCCGCCGTCGGCGCCGCCCCTGCGGGGTTTGAGGCGAGCGCTGCGGCGATCACCGAGGCCGCCGGCTGCGTGCTCTCCCCCGGATTCGTCGAACTGCACTGCGGGCTGTTCGAGCACGAGAGGTGTACCCCTGAGAGGCTCGCCGAGGAGGCCGGTCATGCGCTGCGCTGCGGCTTCACCGCCGTCGCCCTGCAGCCGGGCCGGCAGCAGCCGCTCGACAGCCAGTGGGCGGTGCGCAGCATCGCCGAGCTGGATCTCGGCCCCAGGACGGCCCGGTATCTGCCGCTGGGGGCGCTGACCCATGATCTGGGCGACCGGCAGCTGGCGCCGATGCGCACCCTGCTCGATGCCGGAGCGGCGGCGCTGAGTCTGGGCGGGGCGCCGGCTCCGCAGAGTCTGCGCCTGCTGCTGCACGCCATGCAGTACGCCGAGACCTGCGGGGCGACGGTGCTGCTGCGCTGCCTGCACCCCGACTGGGCCGGTGCGGGGGCGGTGCATCCCGGCCCGGTCAGCAGCCGTCTGGGGCTGCCGGAGTCGCCGCCCGAGGCCGAGACCGTCGAGGTCGCCCGCGTCCTGCAGCTGGCCGAGCGCACCGGCGTGCGCATCCACATCGGCCGCATCAGCTGTGCCCGCTCGCTGCGGCTGATCGCCGAGGCCAGGGAGCGGGGCGCGCGCGTCACCTGCGATGCCGCCGTCTACCACCTGGTGCACACCGGCGCCGAAATCCCCGGCTATCAGGCCGGCTACGACCTCGACCCGCCGCTGCGCACCGCCGAGGACGCCGCCGCACTGCGCCAGGGCCTGATCGACGGGACGCTCGACGCCCTGTGCACCGACCACCGTCCCGCCGCGCGCGGTGCAGCCCTGCCGTTTTTCAGCGATTTCGGGGCCGGGGTCGCCGGACTGGACGCCCTGCTGCCGTATTTTTCCCGGCTGCGGCGCGACATTCCGCTGCCGGCGCTGGTGCGCGCGATCACGACCGCACCGCGCGCCATCCTCGGGCTGGAGCCGGTCGAAGTGACCGCCGGCAGCCCGGTCGATCTGTGTCTTTGGAGTCTCGATGAGCCCGCCGCCGTCTCCGCCTGGAATAACCCGCCGCCGCTGCTGAGGCATCCGCAAAATGGCTCGCAACTGCTAACATTGCTCGGTTCGAGCCACGCAGAGGGCGCGGTGCGCCGGCAAGATTTTGCAGAAGATTGCATTAATTAACTCTAAGGGCGGATGCGGCAAAACCACTTTGTCCATCAATCTGGCGACCTACTTTGCAATGCACAACTACCCGGTCGCCCTTGCCGACTGGGATGTGCAGCAGTCGGCGATGATGTGGGTTGCCCGGAGAAGGGGGCGCAGGCCGAGCGTCATGGGCATTGACGCCACGCTTGAGGATGCACCCTGGGAGGATTTGAACCAGCTGCTGGCCTCCGAGCGTTCGCAGGTCGTCATGGACACCAGTGCGGCGCTGCACGGCCAGGCGCTCGGTGAGGTGCTCAAGCGCAGTGATCGACTGATTTTGCCGATCACCCCGTCGCCCCTCGATATGGAGGTCGCCGTCGACTTCATCGCCGAAATACTGCTGCACCCGGTTTATCTGGACAGGCAGATGCCGGTTTGCGCAGTCGGCAACCGCTGCCGCGATCAGGACGATCGCAGCGACTTCTCCGATTTTGAGGCGTTTCTCTCCGAGGTCGACATCCCGCTGATCGCGCTGTTCGGAGAGTCCAAGTCCTACCAGCGCACGCTCTTTGACGGGCAGAGCATCCACGAGACCGCGTCGCTGACGCGCAATGAGCGAGAGGCCGAGGCCTGGAGTGCGCTGGTGAGGTGGTCGCTGGGCGAGCCGGTGGAGCCGGTTGCACAGCCGCAGCCGGAGCGGCTGGGGAAAATCCAGGCTCCGACGAGAACTCTGCGGGTCGGCGGCGCCCCGCGCCCGAGAACGCCGGCTGAGGCGCGACCGGCGGCGGGGCGACCGAATGTCGCCCGGGCGGATTCAGAGCGGCGCGATCCGATCCGGCCGCCGGCGACGGGGGCTGCACCGAGAACACAGGCGCCGGCCGGTCGACCCGGCGACACGCCCAAGGCCGAAACCCCCCGGACGACGCCGTCCGAGAGGGGCGCGCTCGACAGGGTGCGGCATCGGGAAGGCGAATCCTCGCAAACCAAAGCCCCGGAAGCCAAAACTGCCGACCCCAAACCCGCCCAAAGACCCCCCGCCGAGAGCTCTGCGGAAAACGTCGACACAGGCGGCAGCGAGCGCGCGGCGGCCGCAGAACCCGACAAACGGGGTCCGGGCCGTCCCAGGGGTTCGCGCAGCAAGCCCGCATCCGAGCCCGAACCCGGCGCCTCGGCGGAGCCGCCGAAACGGGGTCCGGGCCGCCCCAAGGGGTCAAAAAACAAGACCTCCCCGGAAGCCGCCGGTGCGGGCGGGACTTCCGCTGCGGCCAAGCGCGGACCCGGGCGCCCGAGGGAATCCAAGAGCGCCGCAGCGACCAAGACCGGCAGCGCGCGCTCGGCGGCGGCATCCAAATCCAAGAGGTAGAGATAGTTTTGAGCGGCTGATGCGCCGGTCGGGGGCTGCATCGCTGCGGTGAATATGCGGCTCGACCGGGCTGCGGACAGCGTCCCCGGGCGGGCGGCCCGGCTCAGCCGGGGTCTGAACCCGACCCGATCCTGACCCGCATCAGAACCTGGCGGTTGGCGACCTGATCGCCCGGCTGCACCGCCACCTCCTCGACGGTGCCGGCGGCGGGGCAGACCACGGCGTGCTCCATCTTCATCGCCTCGACCACCGCCAGCACGGCGCCCGCCGCAATGGCGTCGCCGGTGCGGGCGTTGACGGCCATGATGCGCCCGTTCATGGGCGCGCGCAGCACCCCGTCGGAGCCCTCGACGGCCGCTGCGGGCGCCGCAAAGGTGCAGTCCTCAAAGTGGTGCGCATCCCCGTCCAGATTGACCCAGAGCGCATCGCCCCGGCGCACCAGCAGCGCCCGATGCACCGCTCCCTCGCCGCTGTGCAGGTGCGAGAACCCGAGGGCGTCGGTGTGGGTGTGGGTCAGCTCCAGGCTTTCGGGCTCGTCGCCCGAGCCGTCATCGGCCGCCGAGATGCGATAGCGCTCCCCGCCGAGGTGGCGCACGATCCAGTCCCAGGACTGCCTGCGCCGGCGCAGGCGGATGGGCGTGTCGGTGCGCGCGGTCGAGCGCCAGGCGCGCCACTCGGGGGCGGTGGACTCGGCGTCGCTGCGGTAGAGCAGCAGCGCGGCCAGCGCCGCCTCGGCGCTGCCGGCGGGCGCCCCGCGCGCGGCGGCATCGGCAAAGTGCTCCTCGATGAAGGCGGTGGTGACGTCCGTCCCGGCGATGAATGCCGGGTGCTCGAGCAGCCGGATCAGAAAGCTCTGATTGGTCTGCACCCCCAGCACCACGCTGCTGCGCAGGGCGGCGGCGAGGCGGCGGCAGGCCTCCTCGCGGGTGCCGCCCTGGGCGATGAGCTTGGCCAGCATCGGGTCGTACCAGCTGCTGACCTCGCCGCCCTCGAGCAGGCCGTGGTCGACGCGCACGTCCGGGCTGGGGTCCCAGTGCAGCACGCGCCCGGTCTGCGGCAGAAAGCCGCGCACCGGATCCTCGGCGTAGAGACGCACCTCCACGGCGGCCCCCTGCCGGCGGATGTCCTCCTGGCGGGGAATGCGCTCGCCCTGGGCGATGGCCAGCTGCCAGGCGACCAGGTCGGTGTCGGTGACCAGCTCGGTCACCGGGTGCTCGACCTGAAGGCGGGTGTTCATCTCGAGAAAGTAGAACGAGCCGTCGGCATCCAGCAGGTACTCGACCGTCCCGGCGCCGACGTAGTCGATCGCCTGTGCTGCCGCCACGGCCGAGGCGCCGATGGCCTGGCGCAGCGCCTCGTCGACGACCGGAGAGGGCGACTCCTCGACGACCTTCTGGTGGCGCCGCTGCACCGAGCAGTCGCGCTCGCCCAGGTGGATGCAGTTGCCGTGGGCGTCGGCGAGGATCTGGATCTCGATGTGGCGCGGGCGCAGCAGGGCGCGCTCGAGGATCAGCTCATCCGAGGCGAAGGCGCCGAGCGCCTCGGAGCGCGCCCGCTCCAGCTCCTCGGCGAGGTTTTCGCCCGATCGCACCAGGCGCATTCCGCGCCCGCCCCCGCCGGCGGCGGCCTTGATCATCAGCGGGTAGCCGATCGACTCGGCGGCACGGATCAGGCCGGCGTCGTCCTGCCCCTCGCCCTCATAGCCCGGGATGCAGGGCACCTGCGCCCTCTGCGCGATGCGCTTGGCCTCGGCCTTGTTGGCCATGGCGGCAATGGCCTCGGGCGGGGGGCCGATGAACACCAGCCCGGCATCGAGGCAGGCCTGGGCAAAGTCGGGGTTCTCGGACAGAAACCCGTAGCCGGGATGCACCGCCTCGGCGCCCGAGCGGGCTGCGGCCTCAAGGATGCGGTCGATGCTGAGATAGCTCTCGGCCGGGGCGGGAGGGCCGATGCACACGGCGGCATCGGCCATGCCGACGTGGCGGGCGCCGGCGTCGGCCTCGCTGTGGACGGCAATGCAGCGGTAGCCCTGCCGCCGGGCGGTGTCGATGATGCGGCAGGCGATCTCGCCGCGGTTGGCGATCAGCACGCTGGTGAACCGCTGCGGCGAGGCGGCCATCAGGGCTCCTCGACCCAGGCGGCCGGGCGCTTCTCGAGGAAGGCGGCAATGCCCTCCCGCCCCTCGCCGCGCACCGCTGCGGCAAAGGCCGTCGCCGCGCGGTCGAGCACCTCGTCGGAGAGCTCGCCGGCCACGCGGAACAGCAGCTCCTTGGTGGCCGCATTGGCCCCGGGGGCGCAGCGGCCGATGTCGGTGAGAACCTGATTCAGCACCGCCTCGGCCTCGCCGCCGTCCTGCACCAGGTAGTGCAGGATGCCGAGCTGGTGCGCGCGCGCACCGTCAAAGCGCTGCCCGGAGAGCGCCAGCATGCGGGTGTGCGTCAGGCCGATGCGCTTGACCACAAACGGGGCGATCTGCGCCGGCGGCAGGCCCAGCCCGGTCTCCGAGAGCGCAAAGCGGGCGCTGCGGTAGCCGATGGCGATGTCGGTGTTGCACACCAGCCCCAGCCCGCCGCCGAAGGCCGCACCCTGGACCACGGCCACCACCACCTGGGGAATGCGGCTGAAGCGCAGCTGAAACTCGCCGAAGCGGCGGTTGCCCTGGGCGATCGGGTCGTCCTGACCGGGTTCGGGCGCCCTGAGCGACTCCTCGAGATTCTTCAGCTGCGCACCCGCACAGAAGGCCTTCTCGTCGCCCGACAGCACCAGGGCGCGGAATCGCTCGCGGCCGGCCTCGCTCTCCAGCAGGGTGCAGACGGCCTCGAAGTCGGCCACCATCTCGTCGCTCAGGGCATTGCGCGCCGCCGGATCGCTCAGGGTCGCGAACAGAAAGCCGCCGCGCGCCTCGAGGCGGATTTTTTCGGTCGTGGGCAGGTTCATCGTCTGTCTCCCTCTGTGCCGCCGGGCATCAGGTCGAGGTGCTTGCAGATGATCCCCAGCATGACCTCGTCGGCCCCGCCGCCGATGGACCACAGGCGGCTGTCCCGGTAGCGGCGTGAAATGGCGCTCTCGCTGCTGTAGCCCATCCCGCCCCAGTACTGCAGGCAGGAGTCGATCAGGGTGCGCGCCAGGCGCGCCGAGCTCAGTTTCGCCATCGATGCCAGGGGCGTGGCGTCCTCGCCGGCGACGACGCTCTCCACGCCCTGCCAGGTCAGCGCCTTGAGGCCGGCCAGCTCGGTGTGGAGCTCGGCCAGGCGGTAGTGGACGACCTGGTTGTTCAGCACCGGCGCCCCGAAGATCCTGCGCTCGCGCACGTAGTCCTCGGTCTCGGCGAGCGCCTGCTCGAGCGCGCCGATGGTGCTCAGGGCGGCGAACAGCCGCTCCTCCTGAAACTGCTGCATCTGGTAGATGAAGCCCTCGCCCTCCTCGCCGATGCGCCAGCGCACCGGCACGCGCACCTCGTCGAAGCTCAGCAGGGCGGTGTCCGAGCAGTGCATGCCGATCTTTTCGATCTTGGAGGTCAGGCTGACCCCGGGATAGCGCGAGCCGTCCTCGTCCCTCAGCGGCACGCAGATCAGCGACTTGTTGCGGTGGCGGTGATCGCCGCCGGTCACCGCCAGCATGCACATCCAGTCGGCCTGGGTGCCGTTGGTGATCCACATCTTGCTGCCGCTGATGACGTAGTCGTCGCCGTCGCGCACCGCCCGGGTGCGGATGGCGGCGACATCCGAGCCGGCGTCCGGCTCGGAGACCCCGATGCAGGCCACCATCTCGCCCGAGACCGCCGGCGCCAGAAAGCGCTGCCTGACCTCGTCCGACCCGAAGCGCGCCAGCGCCGGGGTGGCCATGTCGGTCTGCACCCCGATCGCCATCGGCACGCCGCCGCTCAGGCACCGTCCCAGCTCCTGATGCACCACGGCCGCGTAGGAGTAGTCCAGCCCGAGCCCGCCGACCTGCTCGGGCTTGGTGACGCCCAGCAGACCCAGAGCCCCCAGCTTGCGGAACAGCTCGCGCGCCGGAAAGATGCGCTCCCGCTCCCACTGCTCGACGTGGGGGTCGATCTCCTGCTGCACGAATCTGCGGGCGCTCTCGGCCAGAATCTTGTGTTCAGAGGTCAGCTGCATCGTCACATCCTCCCCACGCCGAAGGTGTTGGGCGCCGGGGTGCGGGCGTCGCCGTCTCGGGCGATGGACAGGCACAGACCCAGCACGCGGCGCGTGTCGCGCGGGTCGATCAGCCCGTCGTCCCAGAGCCGGGCCGTGGCAAACAGTGCCCGGCCCTCGCGCTCGTAAGTCTCGATGATGCGCGCGTCCTGGGCGTCGAGCGCCTCCCGGTCGGGCTCCCGGCCGCGGCGCTCGGCCGCAGCCTCGGCGATGACGCGCATCGTGCCGGCGGCCTGCTCGCCGCCCATCACCGAGATCCGGTTGTTGGGCCAGGCAAAGATGAAGCGCGGGTCAAAGGAGCGCCCGCACATGCCGTAGTTGCCGGCGCCGAATGACGCCCCGATATGCACCGTGAATTTCGGCACCGTGGCGTTGGTGACGGCCTGCACCATCTTTGAGCCGTGCTTGACAATGCCGGAGGTCTCGGACTCGACCCCGACCATGTAGCCGGTGGTGTTCTGCAGAAACACCAGCGGGGTCTGCGACTGGCAGCACAGCTGGATGAACTGCGCCGCCTTGGCGGCCCCGTCGGCGTCGATCGGGCCGTTGTTGCCGATGATGCCGACCGGAAACCCGCAGATCTGCGCGTGTCCGGTGACGGTGCGCTCGCCGTAGGCCGGCTTGAAGTCGAGATACTCGGAGCCGTCGACCAGGCGGGCGATGACCTCGCGGCAGTCGTAGGGCTGGCGGTGGTCGACCGGCACCGCACCGAGCAGGTCCTCGGCGTCGTAGAGCGGGGCGGCGTAATCGCGGGGATCCTCGGCAGCCCGGGTCCAGTTGAGGTGCGCCATCACCAGCCTGGCCAGGCGGTTGCCGTCGGCGTCGTCCTCGGCCAGGTACTCGGCGGTGCCGGACTGGTGGTAGTGCATCTCGGCGCCGCCGAGCTCCTCCTCCGAGGCGATCTCGCCGGTGGCCGATTTCAGCAGCGGCGGACCGGCGAGGAACACCCGGGTGCGGCCCCGAACCGCGATGACGTAGTCGCTCAGCCCGGTCTGGTAGGCCCCGCCGGCGGTCGAGGAGCCGTTGACCACGGTGACGATCGGCAGCCCCATCGCCGACATCTTGGCCATGTTGGCGAAGCTGCGCCCGCCCAGCACGAACAGGTCGGCCTGGCGGAACAGGTTGGCCCCGGCGCTCTCCACCAGCTGCAGGAAGGGCAGGTTGTTCTGCATGGCGATGTCCTGCACGCGCAGCGACTTGTGCACCCCCATCGGCGTCATCGCCCCTCCGCGGATCCCCGAGTCGCTGGCCGTGATCATGCAGCGCACCCCGCTGACCACGCCGATGCCGGTGATGGTCCCGCCGCCGGCGGCCCCGTCGCCGCCGTCGTCGTCGTGCATGCCCAGACCGCACAGCGTCGACAGCTCGAGCCACGGGCTGCCGCGGTCAAGCAGCATGTCGATGCGCTCGCGCGGCAGCAGCTGGCCGCGGGCGCGGAACTTGGGGAGGGAGCGGGCGGAGTTGTCGCGCACCTTCTGCTCAAGGGCGCGAAATTCTTCGATGAGTTTCAGGTGGCCTTCGCGGTTTTTGCTCCAGTCGGGGGAGCCGGAGTGCAGGGCGCTTTCAATGACGGGCATCGGCGATCAGAAATCCTCTGAGGCCCTGATGGCGGCAAGATTAGCACACCGATAGGCGCATTTTTCACCTCAAAAAAGTCGCCGGCATCCGATTGGCCGCCTGTATAATCCGCCCGCGCTGAGCAGCCAGCACCTGAATGGAAATCGAAAGTCTGCCCGTCCCCGAGGGCTATGAAGAAGTCAAATTGGGACGCGACACGGCATCGGGCATGACTGCGATCGTCGCCATTCACAACACCAACATCGGACCGGCGCTCGGCGGAACCCGCTTTCTCAACTACCCCAGCCAGGCCGACGCGCTTGAGGATGTCCTGCGTCTGGCGCACGGCATGACCTACAAGAGCGCCATCGCCGGGCTCAATTACGGCGGCGGCAAGTGCGTCCTGCTCGGCGACCCCTCCAAACCCAAGACCGAAGAGCAGATGCTGGCGCTGGGCCGCTTTGTCAACTCCTTCGAGGGGCGCTACATCACCACCGAAGACATGAACATGGCGATAGAGGATCTCGAGATCGTGCGCCGGGAGAGCCGGCACGTCTGCGGGCTGCTGTCCTCGCCCCACTCATCCGGCCACCCGGGGCTGTACACCGCCCACGGCGTATTCCACGGGCTGCTGGCCGCCGTGCGCCACCAGCTGGGGCGCAGCGACGACCTCACCGGGCTGCGGATCTGCGTCCAGGGGCTGGGGTCGGTCGGCGGGGCGCTGGTCGAGAAGCTCCACGCCGCCGGGGCCGAGCTGCTGCTGGCCGACATCAACACCCGGCGGGCCGAGGAGCTGGCCGAGCGGTTCGGCTGCGAGACCTTTGACACGCACAGAGCCCACGCCGCCGATGTCGACGTGTTCTCGCCCTGCGCCCGGGGCGCCGGCCTGAACAGCAAGACCATCGGGGAGATCTCGGCCCGCGTCATCGCCGGGTGCGCCAACAACCAGCTCGATACCCCCGGGGACGACGACCTGCTCTGGCGCGCCGGCATCCTCTACGCACCGGACTACGTCATCAACTGCGGCGGCGTCGTCGCCGTCAGCTTCGAGATTGAGGAGAGCACGATGACGAGGGAGGAGCGCATGGCCTCGGTCGAGCGCACCGACCCGATCCTGACCCAGATCTTTGAGCGCGCCCGGAGCGAGAACATCGCCACCGGCCGCATCTCCAACGCCATTGCCGAGGAGCGCTTCCTCGCCTCGGCGGCCTAGCGGGCCGCCCCGCCGGGGCTCAGCTTCAGTTTGAGGCGAACGGGTCCGACCCGAGTCCCTGGCGCACGATGTGCGGCGTGTTGCCGGTGCAGTCGATGATGGTGGTCTCACCCCTTGAGCGCACGCCGGCGTCGATGATCCAGTCGACCTGACGGCTCAGCGATTTGGGGAATTCGCTCGGATCGCCGCACGGTGCATCGTCCTCGGGGAAGATCAGCGTGGCGCTCAGCAGCGGCTCCTCCAGATGCTCGAGAATCCCCTGCACGACGGGGTCGTCCGGAATGCGCAGGCCGATGTGCTTGCGCCGGTCGGCCAGACGGCGGGGCAGCGAGCGGCTGATCGACATGATGAAGGTGTAGGGGCCGGGCGTGCACTGGCGCAGCAGGCGATAGGTGTTCTTGTCGTAGTTGGCGTACTCGCTCAGCTTGGACAGGTTGGGGCAGATCAGGGTCAGCCGCTGGGACTGGAAATTCTCCCCCCGGATCTGGGCGATGCGCCGCCCGGCAGTGCTGGCGAAGGCGCAGCACCCCAGGGCATAGCTGGAGTCGGTTGGGTAAACTACCACCCCTTCGTTCTTGAGGCTCAGGGCAATCTGCTCGTACAGGCGAACGTCTGGGCGCTCCGGATGCAGCTGGGCGATCTTTGCGGTCATGGCTATCCCCGTTTTGACCGGCATAAATAGTACCCGATTGACGTGAAGCAACTCTCTGAATTTCTGCCCCTTCTGGCTTTTCTCATCGCCTACTGGCAGTACGACCTGATCATCGCCACCGCTGTTCTGGTCGGAGTGATCAGCCTGCAGGTGGCCTACCGGCTGATCCGCTACCGCCGGCTCGACGGCAAGTTCGCCATCACCGCCGGGCTGATCATCGTCCTCGGCGGCGTCACGCTCTACCTCGACGACCCGCTCTTCATCATGTGGAAGCCCACCGTCGTCTGCCTCGGCATGGCGGCGCTGCTCATGGGCAGCGAGCTGTTCGGCAAACACAACGCCATGCAGTATCTGATGGGCGGCATGGTTGAGATCCCCAAAGCCGACTGGCGCGTCCTGAACCTGCTGTGGGCCGGGACATTCACCCTCTGTGCGCTGCTGAACCTGTGGGTGATGTACAGCTTCTCCGAGGCCGTCTGGGTCAACTTCAAGGTATTCGGCCTGACCGCCATCAATCTGGTGGCGGCGGTGATCTCGGGGATCTGGATGATGCGCCGCAGCCAGCCCGAGGGGGCTTCCTGAACGGCAGACTACTCGACGTGCAGCAGCTCCTGCGGCACCTTGCAGATCGGGACCGGCTCCATCTTGTGCAGGTTGGCCCGGCGCAGCTTGTTGTAGCGGCTCAGGATGCCGCGCTGCTTCTCGGTCAGGTCGGCGGCGTCGCCGTGGTGCTGCATGGCCCACTCCAGCTCCGCATAGCTGACCTGCATCTGATCCAGGTCGGTGCGGCCGTCGTCCCACAGCCCGTCGGTGGGATCGGCGTCGAGGATGGCCTCGGCCACCTTCAGGTGCCGCGCCAGGCGGTAGACGTGCGACTTCATCAGGTCGGCGATGGGGCTGATGTCGACGCCGCCGTCGCCGTATTTGGTGAAGAACCCGACCCCGAAGTCCTCGACGCGGTTGCCGGTGCCGACCACCAGACACCGGCGCGTCTGGGCGATGGCGTAGAGCGTGGTCATGCGCAGCCGGGCGCGGGTGTTGGCCAGGGCCAGGTCGCTGGGCTGCTCTGACTTGAGCGCCCCGTGCAGCGTGTCAAACGCCTCGGTCAGGTCAATCTCCACGGACGAGCAGTTCTTGTGCTGCTCACACAGGGCCTCGATGTGCGCTCTCGCCCGCGCCAGCTGGTCGGGCGCCTGGTGCAGCGGCATGCTGATGAGCACGCTGGTCCGGCCGCTCAGGGCGCAGAGCTTGGAGGCCAGCGCCGAGTCGATCCCGCCCGAGACCCCGACGACAAAGCCGTCCAGGCCGGATTTGTCCGCCCAGCCGTTCAGCCACTTGGTGATGTGTTCGGTGACCTTGTTCATCGGGGGGCTTCAGTCTCTGCCGACGTCGAGGTGAAGGGCAGCCGAGTTGATGCAGTAGCGCTCGCCGGTCGGCTGCGGGCCGTCGGGGAACACATGGCCCAGGTGGGCGTCGCAGGAGCCGCAGCGGACTTCGGTGCGGACCATGCCGTGGCTGGTGTCGGTGTGGTTGCTGACGCTGTCCGGGGCGACCGGCTCCCAGAAGCTCGGCCAGCCCGAGCCTGAGTCGTATTTGGTGTCGGAGCGGAACAGCGGGGCGTCGCAGCAGATGCAGCGGTAGATGCCCGGGCGCTTCTCATCGACGTAGACGCCGCTGAAGGCGGGCTCGGTCGCCCCCCGCTGGGTCACCAGATACTGCTCTTCGGTCAGCCGCTGCTTGAGTGATTTGTTGTCGTCTTGGGACACGCTGAACTCCTAGGCGGTGGTGACGCTGCGCAGCACCGAGGTATACCCCGGAACCAGATTCATGTCGGGCCCGTGGCCGGCGTCGATCAGCATCTGGTGGACGCGCGGCAGGTTGTACCAGGGCACCAGCGGGTAGAGGTGGTGCTCGATGTGGTAGTTGACGTTCATCGGCGCCACCGGCCACAGCGACCACCACGGGGCCAGCGTGGTGCGCGTGTTCTGCAGTGCGTTGTCGGTCTCCTCGGTGCCGCCGTGTTCGGCGATGTTGCGGATCCGGTAGATGTAGCTGTACCAGGTCAGCATCGGCACCCACCACATCAGCAGGTAGAGCCAGGGCACCCCGAGGGCGAACAGCGCACCGAACAGGACGGCCTGGGTGATGAAGAAGCCGTGCAGCTTGGAGAACATCGAGCCGAGGCGGTGCAGCAGCGGCTGATCGGGCTTGCCCAGTGTGCTGCGCACGGCCCCGTAGTAGCGGCGCAGGCCGGCGATGCCGGTGAAGTCCCGGATCAGCTTGCGCGTCATGCTCGAGCGGCTGACCGGAAACGGCCGGCTCAGCACCAGATCGGGGTCGCCCTCCGTCTGGGTGTGGGCGTGGTGCTGCAGGTGGTAGGGGCGGTATTTTTTCAGCTCCGCCATGATCGGATAGGAGCACAGCCACTCGCCGACCCAGTTGTTGAGCGGGATTGACGTGAACAGCAGGCGGTGTGCAGCCTCGTGGTTGAGCACCGCCAGGGCGAACTGGTTGCGGCCGACGACGATGACCGCCGGCAGGTAGACGTACCAGTAGGGATACAGCGCCACCAGAGTGAAGGCGCCGGCGATCTGCCCCCAGACCACGGCCAGCGACCACCAAGTGCGCCAAGCCTTCAGCTTGCGCAGCGGAGCCAGTTGCTCTTGGGGGATCAGGCTTTGCGGACGGGTCTTGGCCATGTCCAGCGGGTCGGCCTGCGGGGCGGCATTATAAGACTTGGAGGCGGTTGCAGCCGGGCGGTTCGGGGCGGCTACATCGGCACGTCGTCATCGTGCCACTGGGGGTTTTCCTTGCCCCCGGAGGCCGCCGGTGCAGCCGCCGGAGGGGCTGCGGGCTGGGCGTTGTTCGAGCCGTACTGAGACTGGGCGGGCTGACCTGCACCGTGATCCTGAGACCCGCTCTGGCGGCTGTCGAGCATCTGCATTTCGCGGCCCCGGATCTCGGTGCTCCAGCGCGTGATGCCGTCGCGGTCGACGTATTTGTCGGTGCGCAGCGAGCCCTCGATGTAGACCTTGGAGCCCCGCCTCAGATACTGCGCCGCGACCTCGGCGAGCCGCCCGAAAAACACGACGCGATGCCATTCGGTGCGCTCCTCAGAGGTTCCGTCTCGCTTGGTGTACTGCTCCGACGTCGCCACGCTGATTCGCGTCACCGAGCCCTCGCCCTCGGAGAGCTTGCGCTCGTCCGGGTCGGCACCGAGGTTGCCGACCAAGATCACTTTGTTAATTCCTCGTCTAGCCATTTGAATGTTCTCCCGCAGGATGATGAAACAGGGCGCACAATGACAGACATCAGCGCTTGGGAGTGTGATCTGGATCACACTCAAAAGTTGATGCTCTTCGGCGTGCGCACGCGGTTGGGCGGGTAATATTATCGCCGCCTTCAACAGCCGGGGTGCGGCAGCGGTGGGTTTCGACAAGAGCGCGCGCGACAGGGAGCTGCACCGGGCGGTGCTGAGCGCTCTGGGGCTGCACGAGTGGTATCCGCGCTATCCGCTGATGCACGGGGCGCCATCGCAGTGTCCGCCCGGCCGGGTGGCGGTTCGCGAAATACCTGCACCGAGCGATGGCGGCGGGCAGAAGCCGGGGGCGGGGCGCCCGTCCGCT
>MEIF01000029.1 GCA_001750645.1 Gammaproteobacteria bacterium AqS3 | reverse complement strand
GCTCAACACGCTGCCGCAGCTGATGATCATGCGCGCCCTGGCCGAGGCGCGCGGCGGCGAGTGGCGCCCGCCGCAGTACGCCCACCTGCCCATGGTGCTGGCCGAGGGCTCGAGCCGGCGGCTGTCCAAGCGCGACGGCGCCCCCGGGGTTCTGCAGCTGCGCGATGCCGGGGTGCTGCCCGAGGCCGTGCTGGGTGCGGTGGCGCGCCTGGGCTTTGCCGCCCCCGACGGCGTCGACCCCTGCAGCCTGGACGAGCTGGTCGGGTGCTTTGACCTGGCGCGCGTGCAGTCGTCCTCGGCGCACTGGGACGGCAAGCACCTGATGCACCTCAATGCCCAGCTGATCCAGCGGATGGATATCGCCGAACTGCTGGAGCGCCTGCGGCCCCGTCTCAGCGAGGCCGCCTGTCTGGACGGGCGGCTCGCCGCCCTGGTCGACCTGCTCAGGCCGCGCGCCCAGACACTGGTCGAGCTCGCCGGGCAGGTCGAGCAGCACTTCAACCCGCCGGCGGTCGAGCTGGACGAGGCCGGGCGCGCCGTCGTCCGCGCCCTCGCCGAGCATCTCGGGGCGCTCGATGACTGGAGCGAGTCGGCCATTGACGCGGTCATTCACAGGCTGATCGACGAGCTCCAGCTGCCGGGCATGGCGGCGATCGGCAAGCCCATGCGCAGCGCCCTGTGCGGCTCTCCGGCCGGGGCGCCGGTGGCGATGCTGGCCTGCATCCTGGGGCGGGAGGTGTCGCTCGAGCGCCTTTCAGGTGCCGCATGAGGGCTGGCGCCGGTCGATTGGGCGCCCGGGCGGGCTGGGTATAATCGCCGCCCTCGGCATCCCGTCCGGGTCTGTAGCTCAGTTGGTCAGAGCGCACCCCTGATAAGGGTGAGGTCGGTGGTTCAAATCCACCCAGACCCACCAGCAGTCGGGGAGCGGCGCTGTTCAGCTTGCCGGAGTAGCACAATCGGTAGTGCAGTTCACTTGTAATGAAAAGGTTGGGGGTTCAAGTCCTCTCTCCGGCACCAGTGCGCAGTTCGGACGCGCAGCCAGTCAGGGCAGGGCGATGGCGAGACCCTCTAGCACCAGGTCGGGCTGCTCGTCCCAGTCGGGGCGACACCCGGCGATCAGCCGCGCACCGCCGCCAGAGAGCAGCACAGGCCAGGGCTCCCCGTGCATGAGTGCGGCGCGCTCAATCAGTCCGACGGCGGCCAGCAGGGCGCCCCGCCGCAGGGCGTCCCCGGTGTTGCGCGCCGGCGCCAGCCCGTCTTCCATTGAAGCCTGCTGCGGGCGGATGCCGGCCGTGCCGGCCACGAGGGACGAGACCATCAGATCGAGCCCGGGAACGATGTAGCCCCCCAGGTGGGCGTCCCCGTCGAGGTAGTCAATGGTCAGCGCCGTGCCGATGTCGGCCACCAGGGTGCGCCGCGCGATTTCCCTGGCGCCCAGCAGTGCACACCAGCGATCAACGCCCAGCCGCCCGGGGTCGCTGTAGCCGCAGGCCAGCCCGACCCGATCCGGAGCCACTGCTGCACGTTCAACGGCGGCGCCGGGGCAGGCGCGCTCAAGGACTTCCTGGAGCCTTTCCGGGTCTGCCCCCACGCTGCACAGCCGAATGCGCTCAATCGCTTGGCCCGAGAGTGCATCCGGCAGGACGCCGGACAGCTCGCCGGCCGGGCAGCGCCGTGCGGGACCGCCATCGATGCGCCATTTCAGGTTTGAATTGCCGAGATCCAGGTCGAGCACGCTCACGTCTGGGGGTCCAGATGCAGGCTGATTTCGCCGCTGCTGACGGTGGTGACGGCGCCCGAATCGGTCTCGAGCAGCAGCCGTCCGGCCTCGTCAATGCCGCGCGCGATCCCGTGCAGATCCTCGCCGCCCCGGCTCAGGCGCACCGGCCTGTCGAGGCAGCAGTCGCGCACCCGCCAGGCCGCCAGAAGGGCGTCAGCGCTGCCTGCGCGCCCGCTCAGCAGGGGGTGCAGGGTTGTGACCAGCCCGGCGGCCAGAATGTTTCGGCAGGGGGGTTCGACCCCCAGGGTCGTCAGCGACGTCGCCGGCTGGCCGGCATCGGCGATCGGATGCAGGTTGACGCCGATGCCGGCGACCCACAGGCCGCTGCCGTCGGTCTCGATCAGGATGCCCCCCAGTTTCGCCGGCCCGACGCGCAGATCATTCGGCCACTTCAAAGCAACCGAGGGGGCGCCGCAGTCCTCCAGCGCCAGGGCGGCGGCAGCGCCCACCAGCAGGGACAGCGGGGCGCCGGTGTGATCGCCGCACCAGGCCAGGCTGAAATACAGGTTGCCCGGGGGGCTGTACCAGCTGCGTCCCAGGCGGCCCCGCCCGCCGCTCTGGCGCCCGGCCAGATAGAGCGTCGCGGCCTCCGGGGCGTCGTTCAGGGCGAGCGAGTTGGTTGATTCGGTCTCCTCGAGGATGCAGATCCGCACCAGCCAGGCGCTGACCGCTGCGGACAGCTGCGCGCGAATCGCCCCCTCGTCCAGCTCGGCCATTGCGCTCATTGCCTAGAATGCCTCCGGCGGGTGCAGTTTAGCCGCGGCAGGAGGGTGTCATGCGCGTTGACTTTTTCTTTGACTGTTCGAGTCCCTGGACCTATCTGGCATTTGACCGCATCGGGCCGCTGTGCCGCGAATTGCGGGCCGATCTGGTCTATCGACCGGTTCTGGTCGGCGGCGTGTTCAACCAAGTCAATCGGTCGGTCTATGAGTCCCGCCAGAATCCGGTGCCGGCCAAAGCCCGGTATTTTCGCGACGACCTGCAGCTGTGGGCCGACTATCAGGGACTGAAGATCAGCTGGCCCGAGGTGTTTCCGGTCAACAGCGTCAAGGCGATGCGCGGCGCCTTCCTGGCGATTGAGCGGGGCTGCCTCGAGCCCTACGCGCGCCGGGTGTTCGAGCTCTACTGGGGCCAGGCGCGCGACATCTCCCAGGAGGATGTGCTGCTCGAGGCGCTAACCGAGCTGCCGATTCAGGAGACCGAATTTCTCGCCTGGTGCGGCAGTGACGAGGCCCGCCGGCAGCTGCGCGACAACACCCAGGAGCTGATTGATCGCGGCGGGTTCGGCTCGCCGACGATGCTTCTCGACGGGCGCACCATGCTGTTCGGCAACGACCGCATGGAGCTGCTGCGGGCGCTGATCAGCGGGGCGCCCGGCTAGGGGCGGACCACGACCTTGCCGACGACCTTGCGGGCGGCGAGCATCCTGAGCGCCTCCCGGGCCTGTTCGAGCGGCAGCTCGCCGCAGACATGCACCCTGGCCCAGCCGGCCTCGGCCCATTCCTGAACCGTGCGGGCGGTGGCCTCGGCAACCTCCGGGACGCGCCGGCCGTGTTCGCCGGCGCGCACGCCGATGACGGAGAACCCCTTGATCAGCGGGATGTTGGCCGCGATCTGGGGAATTCGCCCGCCGGCAAAGCCGATGACCAGCAGCCTTCCGGCCCAGGCGATGCAGCGGGCGGACTGATCAAACCAGTCGCCGCCGACGGCGTCGTAGATGACATCGGCTCCCCGGCTGTCGGTGAGCTCCAGCACGCGCTCGCGAAAGTCGACCCGATCCGGGCAGGCGATCACCTCGGCGCCGCGGGCGCGCACGACCTCGAGCTTTTCCGCATTTGACCCGGTGGCGATGACGCGGGCGCCCAGATGCACCCCGACATCGACGGCGGCCATGCCGACGCCGCCGGTGGCGCCGTGCACCAGCAGGACTTCGCCGGCGCGCAGCTGGGTGCGCACGCAGAGCCCCACATAAGCGGTGTGGAAGGCGACGCGGTAGCCGGCGGCCTGCACCGCATCCATGCCGGCGGGGCGGGGCGCCGCAGCCGCCTCGGGAACCGCGATGCGCTCGGCCATGGCGCCGAAGCGCGCCCCGAACACCACGGCATCGCCCTCGCTGAAGCGCGAGCCCGCCGGGGCCGACAGCACCGTTCCGCTGCCCTCCATGCCGGGGGCGAAGGGCAGCGGGGGCTTGAACTGGTATTCGCCGCGCGTCATCAGCAGGTCGGGAAAGTTGGCCGCAGCCGCCTCAATTTTGATGAGCAGCTCATCGGCGCCGGGCTGCGGCTCCGGGGCGTCGCTGACGACCTCGACTCCGGACAGATCGTCCGAGAGGGCGCTGCACCAGAGCGCCCGCATCAGAGCGAGTCGGGCAGGATCTCGACCTTGCCGAGGTTGAGTTCGCGCACCGGCTTTTCAATCGAGTCCAGGTCGCCGATGATGACCCAGACCAGCGGCTTCTCGGAAAAGTGCGCGCGGGCGCTGCGGTTGACAGCGGGCAGATCGAGGGTCTGGACGTTTTCGGTGTAGCGCTCCAGGTAGTCGTCGGGCCGCCCCAGGGCGATCTGCTCGGAGAGCTGGCTGAGCAGCTCGACATTGGTCTCGAGCGATCCCGGGAAGCTCCAGACCGCGTTGTCCCGGTGCCGGGCCAGCTCCTCCTCCGAGGCGGGGCTCTTGCCCGAGGCGAAGCCGGACAGCTCCCTGCGAATTTCCCTCAGCGCCGGGGCGGTGGCGTCGGTCTGCACGGGCGCCCGCACGATCAGCCAGTTGAGCGCACCGGCCCGGGCAATGGAGGTGCGGGCTCCGTAGGACCAGCTCTTGTCCTCGCGCAGGTTCATGTTGAGCCGCGCCGTGAAATTGCCGCCGAAGACGTCGTTGGCCGCTTTCAGGGCGAATTCATCCATGCCCTCGATCACCCCCAGAACGCGCCCGGCGGCGATGTAGGACTGCTGTGCTCCGGGGCGGTCGATCAGGTAGACGCGCGCCTCGGTTGCCGGGGCGGTCTTGGGCGGCTCCATGACGGGACCGCTGCCGGAGGCGCGCCAGCGGCGCAGCGCCCCCTCCAGTGCCCCGCGCAGATCCGCCGCCGAGACATCGCCCACCACGGCGATGTGCAGGTTGTCCGGGCGCAGCCAGGTGCGGCGATAGGCCAGCAGATCCTCGCGCTTCAGACCCTCGATGACCGAGCGATCACCCGGGCTGCCGATGGGCTTGGCATAGGGGTGGTCGGGGCCGAAGAGCACGCGCGGCAGGGTGCGCAGGGCGATGTCGGACGGGTTGGCCATTTCCTGGTCGATGGCGGCCAGCGTCCGGTTGCGCAGCACCTCAATCTCGCGCGCATCAAAGCGCGGCGAGCCCAGCATGGAGGCCGCCAGCGACAGGGTCGGGTTGAGGTTGCGGGTCAGCCCCGACACCGAGACGTACGTGGTGTCGGCGCCCAGCCGGGTCGAGATGCGGGCGCCATAGCGATTCAGCTCGGCGTCAAAGCGCTTGAAGTCGAGCGAGCCGCTGCCGCCGGTGCGCAGCATGCGCGCGGTGAAATCGCCCAGCCCGACCTTGTCGGCGGCATCGGCGGCGCGCCCGGCGCGGAACATCAGGTTCATCTCAAAGGTGGGTGCGCCGCTGCGGCGGATCAGCGTGACCGGGATGCCGCCTGCGAGCGTGAAGCGCTGCAGCTCCGGCAGGCGAATGGTGTTGGGCGCCTCGGGTTTGGGCAGGCTGCTGCGGTCGACTGCGGCCTCGCTGCTGGACAGCTGCGACTGGGGAATGACATCAAGCGTGTAGCGCCGCTGGTCGAGCCACTTCTGAACCAGCCCGCGGTACTGGGCGGCCGGGGTTTCGAGCACGCGGTTGAACTGCCTGCGGCGGGCGTCCGGATCCCCCATGTAGACCTCGCTGGAGGCGAATATGTCGCTCTTGCCGCCGAAGCCGCCGACCCGCTCAAGGGCGCGCAGGGCGTCGGCCTCAAGGCTGGGCCGGGTGCGCGCGAGCTCCTGGGAATTGATGCCGCGCGCTCTCAGGGCGTTGATTTCGCGCTGGATTTCGGCCTTGACGCGCCCCAGCGCCGCCTCGTCCTTGGCGCGGGCGGTGATCCACAGCTGCCCGCCCAGCTGCCTGGCCCAGTAGAACGCATTGACGTTGGTGGCCAGCCCCGGCTCGATCAGGCGGCGGTAGAGCCGAGAATTGGCGCCGTCGGCGAGCACCGAGGCCACCACGGAGAGCTGCCCGCTCTCCAGGTCGTCGACCGGAGGTCCGTTCCAGACCATGTAGGTCTGCGCCTCGGGCACGTCGTCAATCATGCGATCGTTCTTGGGTCCGTCGATCGGAGCCACCCAGCGGCTCAGCCGTTCGCGCGGCTGGCTGGGGGGAATATGGCCGAAGTAGCGCTCGACCTTGGCGAGCGCCTCCTCGGCCGAGATGTCGCCGGCCAGAACCAGCACGGCATTGTTGGGGCCGTAGTGATCCTTGAACCACTGGTGGACGTCGTCCAGGGTGGCGGCGTTGAGGTCCTCCATGCTGCCGATCGTGCTCCAGGAGTAGGGGTGTCCGCTGGGATAGGCCTCCTCGGCGACGCGCCCCCAGACCCGACCGTAGGGGGCGTTCTCCCGCTGGCGCTTTTCGTTCTGCACCACGCCCCGCTGCTCGTCGAGCTTGTCCTGGGTGATGGCGCCGAGCAGGTGACCCATGCGGTCGGATTCCATCCACAGCACCCGATCCAGGCCGGCCTTGGGCACGGTCTGGAAGTAGTTGGTGCGATCCGAATTGGTGGTGCCGTTCAGGTCGGTCGCCCCGATCTGCCGCAGCGGGAAAAAGTAGTCGTTGTCATAGTTCTCGCTGCCGTTGAACATCAGGTGCTCGAACAGGTGGGCAAAGCCGGTTCGCCCGATCTGCTCGTCGCGCGATCCGACGGCGTACCAGATGTTGACCGCGACGATGGGCACCTTGTTGTCTTCATGCACGATCAGAGTCAGCCCGTTGTCGAGCGTCATCTTGGTGTAGGGCACTTCGGGGATCTGCGCGCTCAGCGGCAGCGCCGCCAACAGCAGACCGGTTAACAGCAGACGACTTTTCATGACACGCTTGTTCGTCGGAGCGGCCTGCGATTGTAGTCTTTGCGGGATTTTCTACTTCAGGCGCAGCCGCTGCCCGACTTGGATGACGTCGCTGCTCAGGCCGTTGATGCGCCGCAGGTTTGCCAGGCTGACCCGATAGCGTTTGGCAATGCCGCTGAGAGTCTCCCCGCGGCGGACAATGTGCTGGGACGCCTGTGCCGGCGGGTAGATCAGCAGCACCTGGCCGGGGTGGATGGTGTTGCGGCGCAGGCCGTTCCAGGCCTTCAGATTGGCGGTGCTGACGCCGTAGCGTCGCGCAATTCGAGACAGCGATTGGCCCTTGCGCACGGTGTGGCGCAGGCCCCTGCCCGCACCCTTCGGGCGCGTGATGCGCAGCTGCTGCCCCGGCTGGATCGGGCTCCTGACCGAAATGCCGTTGTAGCTCGCCAGCTGCGAGGCGCTGAGGCCGTAGCGAGAGCCGATGCGGGACAGCGAGTCGCCGCGGCGCACGGTGTAGATGATCATGTCCTCGGAGAAGGGGATGACCAGCCGCTGCCGGCGCCGGATGCGGTTGCTCGAGAGGTTGTTGAGCTTGCGCAGAATTTCGGCTGTGGTGCCGTGGCGCGCCGCGATCTGCGCCAGGGTCTCGCCGCGCTGGACGCGATAGGCGATGCTCTTCGGCGAGGCCCCGATGCGGGCGTCAAAGCGCGCCGCCTCGAGATTCTTTTCAGCCGCCTCATAGCGCGGTATCGGCACCAGCACCAGGTGCTCTTCCTCGCCCGGCGGGGTGATGCGCCGGCGGTACTGGGCGTTCATCTGCAGCATTTCGTTGGTGTCGATGCCGGCGAGCTTGGCCAGCTTTTCCAGATCAATCTGTTGCTTGACGGGCAGGGCGCGGAAGTAGGGCTCGTCCGGGACGGCGGGCAGGCTGACGCCGAACAGCTCGGGATATTTGATGATGTGCGCCATGGCGATGATCTTGGGCACGTAGCCGCGGGTCTCCTCGAGCAGCGGGATTTCCCAGTAACTGCGGCTTTCGTAGGCGTTGATGGCGCCCCTGATGCGCGCAGGTCCGCCGTTGTAGGCGGCGAAGGCCAGCCACCAGTCGTCAAATTTGTTGTGCAGCTGGTTCAGGAAGCCGATGCCGTGCTTGGTTGATCCCAGCACGCTCCTGCGCTCGTCGACCCACCAGTTGTAGACCATGCCCTGCGCCCGGGCGGTCGAGTAGATGAACTGCCACATGCCCGAGGCGGCGGCGTGCGAATAGGCCCTCGGGTTGAGGGCGCTTTCAATGATCGGCAGCAGGGCGACCTCCATCGGCATGCCGGCCGCCTCGACCTCGTTGACGATGTGGTGCAGGTATCGGTGCGAGCGGCGCAGATACTGGTCCAGCAGCGCCGGATTCTGAGACATCCGGGAGATGTAGTAGAGCACCTCGGGGCGGTTGGTCGGCAGCGGCAGTTTCAGCCCGGAGCGGATGCGCTCCCACAAGTCGGTCAGCTCGGCCTGGTCTGTTTGGGCGGTTTGGGTTGTTTGAACTGCGCCTTCGACGGGCTCGGCTTGGTCGGTTTGGGCTGCGCCTTCAGCGGGCTCGGTTTGCTCGGCTTGGGCTGCCTCTTCAGCGGGTTCGGTTTGCTCGGCTTGGGCTGCATCTGGATCTTCGGAGGCGGTCTGCTCGCCCGCCTGCTGCGGCTCTTCCTCGACCTGCTGCTGAGTTTCCTGAGTTTCCTGATCCTCCTGAACCTCCTGTGTCTCCTGCACCTGCTGCTGCACCTCTTGGATCAGCTGCTGCGCCTCCTGGATCTGCTGCAGCGCCTCCTGGATCTGCTGCAGCGCCAGGGCATCGCTGAGCGCCGAGTCGTCCAGGCGCCCGCTTAATTCATCCGGGAGGATTTCGGCATCGGGCGGCGGGGCGGATTCGTCAGGCGGATGATCAAACGGGTGGGCGATGGCCTGCTGATCCTCGTGGGTGTGCTCAGGACCTGACGCTGCGCGCCCGTCATCGGACGGGTTTTCCCCGTCTGCTTTTGACCCGCCGAGCATCTGGCAGCCGGTCGCAAACAGCAGCAGAAGGAGCAGAAAAATACGCACATTAAGCTCCCTTCCCACCCGACCGGGGCGTAGTTTATACGCCCCGGATGACAATGCCCGAACCGCAAACGATGTCAATATAATGGGCGCCGAAATGTCGCCGCCGCCGACACTCAATGAGCAAATACTGGCTGCTGTCCATTCTCGTGCTGGGATTGTTGGCGACAGGCGCCCTCAGTGCACAGGAAGAGCAGCCGGCCGGCGACCCGTCGGTGGATGCCGGTGTCCCAGATCAGCCTGAGTCGTCCATGGACATGGATATGGACGGGGAAATGGGCTTCGGGGACGAGCCCTTTATGGAGGAAGAGGTCGGCATCACCGCAGCCGATATCGAAGAGGCCGGCAGGGGCAGCCCCGAAATGCAGCTTGAGCTGGGGATCCGCTACCTCACCGAGGTCAGCGACAACAAGGAGGGCATTCGCTGGATTGTCCGCGCCGCCAAAAGTGAAAACATCAAGGCGCAGCTGACCCTCTGGGCGCTCTACGACCGCGGCTACGGCTACGACAAGACGCGCATCAAACCCAATGCCAAAAAGGCCGTCAACTGGCTGACCCAGGCCGCCAGCATGGGGGATTCCAATGCCCAGTACACGCTGGCGCGCTACTACCAGCTCGGCGAGAACGTCAAGAAAGAAGACCCGGTCACGGCTTATGCCTGGCTGCTCGTCTACGCGGCGCACGAACATCCTGAGGCGGCGCTGGCCAAGCCGCTGGCGCTGCAGCTGCAGAAAGCCATGGACACCGAACTCGACGAGTCCGGCCTGGCGGCGGCGCAAAAACTGAGCGAGAAGCTGCTCAAGCGCATGGACTTTGAGAGACGCCAGGAGGAGCGCATCGCGGCGGCCGAGGCGGCGGCAGCGGCGGCGGCCGAGGCTGAGGCCAAGGCGGAGGCTGAGGCAGCGGCGGCCCTGTTCGGCGACTTGGGCCTGCCCATGGAGGACACTTTCGAAGAAGAAGATGATGAAGATCTCTGGCTGGATGAGCTCTGAGGTCTCTGCCGAACGGGGACGGCAGCCCCGAATGCGTTGCCGGGCATGAGCGTTTCAGCTGAAGACCTGCGTCAGGCCATGCGGCGGGTGCCTGCCGGGGTCTGGGTGCTCAGCGTCGGCCCCGAGGGGGCGCGCGGCAACATTACCGTTTCCAGCCTGGTTCCGGTCTCGATGGAACCGCCCTCGGTGCTGGTCAGCATCAACCACAGCGCCGAGGTCTACCCGCTGCTGGAAAAGGCCGATGTCTTTGCCGCCAATCTTCTGGCCCCCGATCAGCACGAGGTGGCCGCACACTGCGCCGAGCATTTCGAGGGCGAGGCGCGCTTTGCCCGCGGCAATTGGATGGAAAACCAGGGGCAGAGCTGGCTGGCCGGAGCGCGCGCCTGGCTGCTCTGCCGCACCGTCCAGCGCATGGCCTTTGCCACCCACGAGATCTTCATCGCCGAGGTTGAATCGGTTGCCCTGGGGGACGGCCAGGCGTCCGCACTGACTTACGCTGACGGGGCTTACGGAAGCTTTTCGCCCTTCTGATTCAGGCCGTCAGAGCCCGCAGCTCTGAATCCAGCCGCAGCCCCTGAGGCGGAATAAGTTGATCCCCGAGGTAGGCCGCACCGCCGCGAAAAGTCACAGCCCCGCTGCACAGATGGGCGATGCTGCGCGGATACAGCCGGTGCTCGACGGCGTGTACGCGCTGCCGCAGATCCTCGGGGGACTCGCCCGCCTGAATGCGCAGGCGGGCGTGTGCGATGACCGGCCCCCCGTCGAGCTCCTCGGTCACAAAGTGAACGCTGGCCCCGTGCCAGACATCGCCGGCCTCGATCGCGCGCGCATGCGTGTTGAGTCCCGGGTATTTCGGCAGCAGCGAGGGGTGGATGTTGACCAGCCTGCCGGCCAGCGGCGCCGTGAACACCGGCGTCAGGATGCGCATGAACCCGGCCAGCACAACGAGTTCGGCGGAGCAGTCCAGAACGCACTGAAGCAGCCGGGCGTCAAATTCCTCGCGCTGCAGCCCGCGATGCGGCACCACGCGGGTGGCAATGCCGGCCCGGCGGGCGCGCTCGAGGCCGTGGGCGTCTGGGCGATTGCTGATGACGCAGCGCACCTTGGCACCGGAGCACTCCGGGCTGTCGAGGATGGCCTGCAGGTTGCTGCCATTGCCGGAAATCAGCACCGCCAGGGCGGTCACGAGATATGCACGGCTCCGCTGCCCGAAACGACAGTCCCGATGCACCAGCAGCCCGGAAGTCCGGAATCCGCCAGAACCCTCAGCGCCCGCTCGCACTCGGCCTCGGGCAGCACCGCAATCATGCCGATGCCGCAGTTGAACACGCGGTGCAGTTCATCGAGTTGCAAGCCCCCGGCGGATTGGATCCAGCTGAAAATCTCGGGAAGCGTCCAGGTCGAGGCGTCCAATGCGGCGTCCTGATCAGGTCCGAGCGCGCGCGGGATGTTCTCGTGCAGGCCGCCGCCGGTGATGTGCGCGAAGGCGTGCACGCCGGTGGTTTCGACCAGCGCCCGCACCGGGTCGGTGTAGAGCCGGGTCGGTGTCAGCAGTGCGTCGAGCAGCGCCCTGCCATCCGGCAGCGCCAGCTCCCGCACCGGTGCGCTCTGCCCGGCGAGGATTTTGCGCACCAGGGAGTAGCCGTTGGAATGCACCCCCGATGAGGGCAGGGCGATCAGCGCATCGCCGATGCGGCTGTGCTCGCGCGAGCGCATTCGACTGTGCTCCACCACGCCGACGGCAAAGCCGGCCAGGTCGTAATCGCCGTCCCGATAAAACCCGGGCATCTCTGCGGTCTCGCCGCCGAGCAGGGGGCAGCCGGCTGTCTCGCAGGCGCGCGCAATGCCCTCGACCACGGCCTCGCCGACCCGGGGATCCAGGGCGGCGGTGGCGAAATAATCGAGAAAAAACAGCGGCTCGGCGCCGCTGGTGAGGATGTCGTTGACGCACATGGCCACCAGATCCTGGCCGATGTCGCCGTGGCGGTCGTGGTCAATCGCCAGCCGCAGCTTGGTTCCGACGCCATCAGCGCCGCTGACGAGAACCGGCTCCTCATAGCCGGCCGGCAGGCGAAATCCGCTGCAAAACCCGCCCGGCTGATGCACGGCGGCGCCGCTGCCGGAGATGCGGCTGGTGATGCGTGCGGTGAATTCTGCGGCCCTGTCGGTGTCAACCCCGGCTTCTCTGTAGGCGCTTGAACCTATCTTTTTCGCCGAGGTCACAGCCCCACCTGGCTGGGCAGCGGCGGGCAGTCTAGCACAGGGCTTTTTGCCCCCAATTCATCGATTTTGCCTAGACTAGAATAGCCCCACTATGCGGGCACCTCGCACAAGCACGACAGCTCTGGGGGCGCTGACAGCAGCCCTGTTGTTTGCCGCACCTGAAACAGGGCGCTCCTCCCCATCAGAAGTTGACACGCAGTGGAGCCAGGTCTCGGTTCCGCTCTACAGCCAGAGCCGGGATGAGCTGGCGCGCGCCGCCATTCCGGCGCTTGAGACGGCGCTGCTGCGCCAGAGCGGCACCGCCCCCGATCCGGAGGCGCTGCAGGAGGCGGTGACCGAGCCCCTGGATCTGCTGCTGCAGTACCGCTTCACATCGCAGGCCCAGGCCAGGCTTCAGCGCCAGCTGGGGGCTCCAAAGTATCGGGCGGTGCTGAGTTTTGCCCCGGACCGCCTGCGCGCCCTGGCCGAGCAGCTCGGCCTAAAGCTGAGTCCCCAGATGCGCCCGCGCATCCTGCTCTGGCTCGCCCTGCAGCACGCCAATGAACCGCCGGTTCTGGTGCTGGACGAGCCCGACGAGCAGGGCGAGCTGCACGACGTGCAGCAGCTCATCCAGATCTTGGGCGAGCAGGTCGGCGTGACCTTCGAGCTGCCGCCGATAGATGCGCTCTACCGTGCCGGCGCCGTGCGGCGGCTGGACTGGTCGATGCTGGATGCCCTGTCGCGCAGCTGGGGCTATGACGAGGCGGTCGTGGTGTTTATGTCCGAGGACGCCGCAGTGGCAAGACGCGCCGAGGCAAAAATCAAGGCGCTCGAACCCGGTGAGCCCGCCCCGCTGACAGTCTCGCTCTGGCGCGCGGCCTATGCCTACGGGGATGCCCGCAATCGCGGGGCGCGCTACGGCGAGGCGA
Source organism: Gammaproteobacteria bacterium AqS3 (assembly GCA_001750645.1). Classification (GTDB taxonomy): domain Bacteria; phylum Pseudomonadota; class Gammaproteobacteria; order MEIF01; family AqS3; genus AqS3. Next base: position 16,091 of record MEIF01000029.1, on the reverse strand, counting down.
GCGCGGATGCACCGCTGCAGCTGGGGTCGATCGTCCTGAGACAGACCGGGCTGGCGCTGCTGCGCAAGTATGCTTATGCACCGCAGGAGCTGCGCCGCTGGATGATCGATGTTGAGCGGGTCGACAGCGGCGCCGACTATGTCCGCGTGCGCCGCAGCCTGGAGCGGCTCGGCGGCACTGAGCGCGTCCAGCTGCTGCGCTTGGACGGGGTCAGCGCGCGTTTCGCCCTGCACAGCCGGGCGCATCCGGACTATCTGCTGCGCATGCTGAATCTCAGCAGCGATCTGACCGGCGAGCGTCAGGAAGAGGGCATCCGGCTGGTGTACTCGCGCTGATGGACACATCGAGACTCAGCTGGATTCCGAATGGCATTTCCGTGCTGCGTCTGCTGCTGACGGTGCCATTCATCTGGGGCATTCTCGAGCATCGGTTCGACTGGGTTTTCTGGATGCTGGTGGGCGCCGCCATCAGCGATATCGCCGACGGTGCGATCGCCCGGGCGCTGAATGCACCCTCCGAGCTGGGCGCCATCCTCGACCCGATGGCCGACAAAGTCCTGCTGAGCTTCGGATTTGTGGCGCTGGCCTGGGTCGGGGCGGTGCCGGCTTATCTGGCCCTCGTCTCATTCGGCCGCGATCTGGTCATCGCCCTGGGGGCGCTGGCCTATCGAAGACGCCACGGCGACTTTCGCGTGCTGCCGACCCTGGCCGGCAAGGCGAGCACCTTTGGACTGTTCTTTTATGGCTGTGCAGCCATTGCCGCGCAGCTGTGGGAGTGGCCGCAGCAGCAGATGAGCCTCGACGTCTTCGGCTGGATCTGCCTGCTGCTGCTGGTCGGCAGCGGTCTGCACTACATCCATCTGGGCCGCAGCGGAAAGTTCGAGGTGCGGGGCGCCCCCCAATCCCAGTCCGCAGAGAAGGCCTGATATGGGCGCTCGCCTGGCCGGCATTGTCATCGTTCTGGCGCTGCTGGCCGGGGCGCTCTACGTCTTCAGCCCGGTGCTTGAGCTGCTGGTGCTGGCGTTTTTTCTGGCCTACATCGGTCAGCCGCTGATCGCGCGCCTGGGCAAGTGGGGCGTGCCGCACGCCGCCGCCACGGCGCTGGCGCTGCTCCTGCTCCTGCTCCTGCTCAGCCTGGGGGTCGGCATGGCCATTCCGGTCGTCGCGGTTCAGCTGCAGCAGCTGGGGGCGCTGCTGCCGGCGTTCAGCCAGTGGGTCAACGACGTGCTGCTGCCGCAGCTGGTCGAGTGGGGCGTGCCGCTGGGCCAGAGCGATGCGGATGTGGATGTGTTGGTGGGCATGCTGAGCGACAGCGTCGCCTCCCTGGGCCAGATGCTGGCCGGCTTCACCGCCAACCTCTACAGCTCGGGCACGGCGCTGCTGGTGTTTCTTTTGAAGCTGTCCCTGTTTCCGGTGATCAGCTACTACCTGATGCGCGAGTACGACTGGATCGGCTCCAACGGGGCTGAGCTGCTGCCGCCCTCCCTGCGCGACCGGGTGGTGCCCGCAGTGCGGGAGTGCGACGAGGTGCTGGGGGGATTCGTCATCGGCCAGCTCAGCATGATGGGCATGCTGGCGTTCTACTACGTGTTCACGCTGTGGCTGTGCGGGCTGGATCAGGCGCTGTCGATCGGCATCCTGATCGGCCTGCTGAGCTTCATTCCCTTTGTCGGGACCGCTCTGGGGCTGGTTCTGGTGCTGATCTCGACCGCGCTGCAGTTCGGCGAGTGGCTGCCGGTGCTGCTGGTGATGGCGGTGTTTGCCGGCGGTCAACTGCTCGAGAATCTGGTGCTGGCCCCGTGGCTGGTCGGAAACCGGCTGGGGCTTCATCCGGTGGCGGTGCTGCTGGGGCTGCTGATTGCCGGACACCTGTTCGGCTTCCTCGGCATTCTGCTGGCGCTGCCGCTGACCGCCATCTCTGTGGTCGCCCTGCGCCATCTGATCGAGGCCTATAAGAGCAGCAGCTACTATGCCTGAGCAGGGTGTCCTGCCGTTCGAGGGCGGTGCCCGCTTCCGCCTTGAGACTTTTTGCTTCCCGACTCAGCGCCCGTCCGTGCGCGAGCTGATCGAGTCCGGCGACAGCGCGGTCTATTTCTGGGGGGCGTCGGGCTGCGGCTGCACGCACCTGCTGCGGGGCAGCCAATGGGAGTATCTCGACCTCGGCCGGGATGCGGACCGAGCCGGGCTGCCGGCGATGCCGTTTGCACCGCTCGGCCTTGACAACCTCGACAGCCTGCGGGGCGACATCGAAATCCAGCAGCACCTGGCGGAGCGGGTGGACATTCACCGCCAGCGGGGCGTCGGCCTGCTGCTGGCGGGGCACGCACCGCCGATGCAAGTCTTGGATCTGCCCGATGCGGCAACGCGCCTGGCGGCGATGACGGTGATTCGGCTGCAGCACATTGATGACGCCGAGCGCGCCGAGGCGCTCCGCGCCCGCGCCCGCTTCTACCAGATGACGCTGTCCGAGGAGGTGATCGGCTACCTGCTGGCGAGGATGGCGCGCGACAACCGCAGCCTAATGGACGGCTTTGACAGACTGTGCCGGATCAGCCTGGCCGAGCGGGCGCCGCTGAGCCTGCACCTGGTGCGCCGGTGCTGGGAGGCGATTCAGGGGCAGAGTTCGCACCAGAGGTAGAGCTCGGGCTTTTTCGCCAGCTCGGGATTCTGCTCGATGCGCTTCAGGAAGGACAGCACCGGCAGGGGCGCCTGCTTCAGTGCCTGCTGAAGCGGCGGCGGCAGGGTCTGCTCGAGGGTCTGCTCAAGGGTGGGTCCCCGCCCTCTGAGCGCCCATGCCAGGGGTGAATTGTTGAACGCATTCCTGATGAATTGGAACAGGTCGATCTCATCCCGGATGGACAGCACCTCGTAGTCAAGGCGGCCCTGAACCTGGGTGATGTGCTCCAGCAGTTCCGGCAGGCTGCCGATGCTGTCGATCAGTCCCCGCTCGAGAGCCGCCTCGGCGGTCCAGACGCGCCCCTGGGCAATGCGCTCGACCTCCTCCAGCGGCAGGTTGCGCTGCTCCGAGACCAGCTCGAGAAACTCTTGATATCCCCTGCCGTTCAGGGTTTTGACCAGTTCGCCAAATTCGTCCGGAAGCGGCGTGTAGGGCCACCCCGCCCACAGCGCCGAGGGGGTCTGAACGCCGTCGTAGCGCACGTCCAAAAGCTCCAGGCTGCCGGCGAAACTGTGTAACATCGAGACCACGCCGATTGAACCGGTGATGGTGAAGCGGCTCGCCCAGATATCGGTGGAGTCGTTCAGGGAGACCCAGTAGCCCCCCGAGGCCGCGACGCGCCCCATGTGTACGTAGGCGGGGATGTCGTAGTCCGCGGCCGTGTTGAAAAAGGCCTCGCGTATGACTTCAGATGCTGTCGCCGAGCCGCCCGGCGAATTGACCCGCAGCACCAGCGCATCGACATCGCTGAGCGCCTCTATCTGCTTGTTGACATATCCGGGCGTGGCCGATTGCGGACTGTCCATGCTGTCGCCGATGATGCCTCCATAGACATTGACGACGCCGATTTTGAGGCGGTTTTCGCTCTCATCGGCGCGCGCATCCCTGATGCGCCCATGCCAGTAGCTCCAGTGGTCGATTGCCGGCGTATGGCTCCACGGCGAGCCGCTTTCGGCGTCCAGCGAGGCGACATAGCGGGGCAGAATCTCGTCCACCAGCCCGCTCTTGAGGGCGGACTCGGCCAGGTCGTCGGCGTCGTGCTGGGCGATCTGTTCATTAAATCGGCTGGCGGCGCGCAGCTCATCCGTTTCAAGTCCCCGGTTGGCGGCGGCCTTCTGCAGATAACCGGACCAAAGGGCGTCGATCAACTCCTGCGACTGCTCTTTGTCGGCGCTGGACATCTGGTCGAGCTGATAATCCTCACCGGAAGTCTTATACGGACCGGAGTTGAAGCGATGAATCTGGATACCGAGCCGCTTGAGCAGGCCGGCCATGTAGAGACTGCCTCTGGACATGCCACCGATCCAGTAGCCGCCGTTCTTGACGGTCAGAATTTTGTCGGCATAGCTGGCCAGCAGGTATTGGCTGGGCAGAAAGTAAAAGGGGGCGACAGCCTCGACCTGCTTGCCCGCCTGGCGCGCCTTCTGCACGAAGTGGCCGAGTTCCTCGCTGACCGTCAGCGAGCCGGTGTAGCTGCCCAGGTGCAGGATGATGCGGGAGATGTTGGGCTCGTTGCCGGCGTATTCGAGCAGCTTGCGCGCCTCGAAAAACCCTAGGGCGACGTTGTCATCCGCCCCGAGCTCAATGTCGATGATGCGGGGCTCGGTGCGCTCCGGCAGTGAGCCGTCAAGAAAAATATGCAGTTCGGTGTCGGGTTCGATTTCGATCTCGCTGTCGCCGAAGCAGCCGCCCAGCAGGAAGGCCAGGCCGATGAGAAGGAGGGTGCGCGCGCTCACCCAGTAAGTTGTTGCTGATGGCATGGGAGTCTCGATGGTGTGGTCGGCTCAGCTCGCAAGTTTATACGCTACCTCGGCCAGATGGCGACCGGCGGTGCGGGCGATGCCCCGCTCGGTGGCGTCCGGGGCGTCGTCGCCCTGAACCGCGCTGGCGCCGTAGGGAGTTCCGCCGCGGGTGGTCTCGCCGAGGGCGGAACCGGGATAGGGCACCCCGACGAGCACGCAGCCGTGGTGCAGCAGCGGCAGCGCCATCGACAGGAGCGTGGTCTCCTGGCCGCCGTGCAGGCTTCCGGTCGAGGTGAACACGGCGGCCGGCCTGCCGACCAGCGCCCCCTCGCCCCAGAGCCCGCCGGTTGAGTCGATGAAGGCCTTCAGCGGGGCGGCCATGTTGCCGAAGCGGGTCGGGCTGCCCAGCGCCAGGCCGCTGCACTGGCGCAGGTCCTCCAGCGAGCAGTGCGGAATGTCCCCGCCATCGGCCTGATCCTCGCCCGCCCGGGTCTGCAGGGCGGGCACCGTGCGCAGGCGCGCGGCGAAGCGACCGGTCGATTCGACCCCGCGGGCGATCTCCCTCGCCAGCTCGGCCACCGTGCCGGTGCGGCTGTAGTACAGCACCAGGATGAACTCCATCAGGCGGCGTTGTGACCGACGAAGGGGTTGTCGCGCATTTCCGCCCCCAGCGTTGTCGTCGGGCCGTGTCCGGGTATGACCAGTGCGGTTTCATCGAGCGTGAACAGGCGGTGCTGGATCGACCGGGTCAGGGCGCGCCAGTCGCCGCCGTTGAGATCGGTGCGGCCGACCGAGCGGAAGAACAGCGTGTCGCCGGCGACGAGCAGATTGGCGGGGGCGAACCAGAAGCACATCGAGCCCGGGGTGTGTCCCGGGGTGTGGATGCTGACCCCGCCGCAGCACTGCAGATCGACATCGTCGTCAATCCAGTGATCCGGGTCCGGGGTGGGGACGTAGGGGACGCCCACCATGGCGCACTGCTGCTCCAGCGAGTCCCAGAGAAATTGGTCGTCCCGGTGCAGCGCCAGCGGGGCGCCGGTGCGCCGCTTCATCTCGGCCGAGGCCAGGAAGTGATCCAGATGGGCGTGGGTGTGGATGATGCCGGTGATGCGCTCCAGCCCCAGCGTTTTGAGCCGGTCAAAGATGAATTCAGGGTCGCCGCCGGGGTCGATGATGAGGGCGTTGCCGGAGACCTTGTCGCCGATCAGCGTGCAGTTGCACTGCAGGGGGCCGACCGGAAAGGATTCGTGAACCCAGGCCTCGCTTTCGTTCTGCTGCAGGAAGGGAATCACTGCGATGCCCCGGCTGGAAAGCGGTCAGATTATAAGGTCAGCGAGCGCTCGGCACGCCCGCCGTAGGGCAGCTACAGCCCTCCGGAGGCCACGCACAAAGTAAGTAAAATGCGCCCGCTATCGCCGGTGTCCCGACGGTGATTTTGAGCAAAGTCGTGAGACCTTACCAGCTGTCACCGAACAGTGAGTGCATTGCCGGCGGGCCAGTCTCCGACGGCTTCCGCCTCAATCGCATCAAGAAAAAACTTTATCGTCATAGCAGGGCGTTGGAATCTGCGAGAAGCCTTTATTTCATCTCCTACAAAGAGGGGCAGACGCAGTCTGAAAACGCCGACACCCTGGGCCAGCTCTCGCGCATTTTGAATATCGATGCGGGGGGAGAACTGCCCGGCAATGAACCCGGCGCTCTGGTCGTGCCCCGATTGGGGACGCGCTCGCCGTGGTCGTCCTGCGCCGAGGAGATCGCCAAGCGCTGCGGCTGCGACGGAATCAACCGCATCGAAAAGGGCATCTGGTATTCGTTTGACGGTGAACTGCCCGAGGTCGCCAAGCCGCTGCTCTACGACCGCATGACCGAGTCGCTGCTCTCCAGCTGGAAGGACGCCGAGGAGCTGCTCAGGGAGGGCGAGCCGAAGCCGCTGCAAACCGTCCAGCTGCTGGAGCGGGGTCGGGCCGAGCTGGATGCGTTCTGCCGCCGGAGCGGGCTGTTTTTGGAGGCGGGCGAAGTCGACTATCTGGTCGACCTCTACGTCAGCCGGCTGGGGCGCAACCCCACCGACGCCGAGCTGATGATGTTCGCCCAGGTCAATTCCGAACACTGCCGCCACAAGATTTTTCGCGCGCAGTGGCTCGCCGGGGGATCGCCCGTGCAGCGCTCGCTGATGGACATGATCCGCAACACGGCTGAGGCGAGCCCCGGCAGGCTGCTCTCGGCCTACGAGGACAATGCCGCAGTGATCGCCGGCGGCGGCGCCGCAGACTGGGGGATTGACCCGAATGACGGGCGCTACGGTGACCGCTCGGGGCGGCTGGAGATCGTGGCCAAGGTTGAAACCCACAACCACCCGACCGGAATTGCCCCGTTTCCCGGGGCGGCAACCGGTGCCGGCGGCGAAATCCGCGACGAGGGGGCGACCGGAAGGGGCGGGCGTCCGCTGGCGGGCATGTGCGGCTTTGGCGTCTCCGACCTCAACCTGCCCGGCGCCCGGCGCCCCTGGGAGGCCGAGCGCGAACACCCCGGCTGGATGGCCAGCCCGCTCGAGATCATGATCGACGCACCGCTGGGGGCGGCGCGCTTCAACAACGAGTTCGGCCGCCCCAATTTGATCGGCTACTTCCGCACCTTTGAGCAGGCCGGCGGCGACTTCCGCTGGGGCTATGACAAACCGCTGATGATCGCCGGCGGAACCGGCGTCATCCGGCGGGAGCAAATCGAGAAGCGGGACATTCCGCCCGGTGCGGCAGTCGTCGTGATCGGCGGCCCCGGCATGCTGATCGGCCTGGGCGGCGGGGCTTCCTCTTCCATCGATGCGGGCACCCAGAGCCGGGAGCTGGACTTTGCCTCGGTGCAGCGCGACAACGCCGAGATGCAGCGGCGCTGCCAGGAGGTGCTCAACCGCTGCAGCGCGCTGGGTGCGGACAACCCGATCCTGTCGATCCACGACGTCGGCTCCGGCGGTCTTTGCAATGCCATCCCTGAACTCATCGAGCCCAATGGCCGCGGGGCGAACATCGAGCTGCGCGACATCCCCAGCGCCGACGCCAGCCTGTCGCCGCTGGAGATCTGGTGCAACGAATCGCAGGAGCGCTACGTGCTGGCCGTCGGGTCGGACGACATGCAGCGCTTTGTCGAGCTGTGCGAGCGCGAGAACTGCCCGTGGGCTCAGTTCGGCGTGGCCACGGGCGACGGCATTCTGAGGGTGACCGACCGGCTGCTGGGGGGCGACGTGGTCAACATGCCGGTGGCCTCGCTGCTGGCCGACCTGCCGAGAATGCAGCGGGCGCTGCCGGCGCCGAGCCGGCCCGCCGATACGCCTTTGGATGCTCCTTTAAATGCTCCGTCGGATGCTCCGTCGGATCCCCCCGGACGGCTTGAGGACATCCCCCTGCGGGAGGCGCTGGAGCGCGTGCTGCTGCTGCCCGCAGTCGGCAGCAAGCAGTTTCTGATCACCATCGGCGACCGCAGCGTCGGCGGACTGACCGTGCGCGATCAGATGATCGGGCCGCAGCAGGTTCCGGTATCCGACTGCGCCCTCATCGGGCACGACTACTGGGGTTATTCGGGGGCGCTGATGTCGGTCGGCGAGCGCTCCCCGCTGGCCGTGCGCAACGCCCCCGCCAGTGCGCGCATGGCCATTGCCGAGGCCGTCAGCAACGCCGCCGGCGCCGGCCTGGAGGACACCGGCGCCATTAGCATCTCGGCCAACTGGATGGCCGCCTGCGGGGCCGACGCCGAGGATTTGGGGCTGTTTCAGGCGGTCGAGGCCGTCGGCATGCAGCTCTGCCCCGCCCTCGGCATTGCCATCCCGGTCGGCAAGGACTCGCTGTCGATGCAGACCCGCTGGGGCGATGAGTGCGTGCGCTCGCCGCTGTCGCTGATCGCCACCGCCTTTGCCGCCAGCCCCGACGTGCGCGTCGCCGTCACGCCCGAGCTGGATGCCGGCCTCGACGCCGTGCTGCTGCACCTGGATCTGGGTCGGCGGCGGCTTGGCGGCTCGGCGCTGGCGCAGGTCTTCAAGGCTGATCTGGGCGCGGTCCCCGACGTCGATGAACCGGCGCTGCTGCGCGCCGCCTTCGCCCTGATCGGCTCCTGGGTGCGCCGCGGCGATGTCAGCGCCATCCACGATATTTCCGACGGCGGGCTGTGGGCCGCGCTCTTGGAAATGGCCTTCGCCGGCAGCTGCGGCATCGACATTGACCTGGACTGCGACAGCCCGTCCGATGCGCTGTCCCGGCTGCTGAGCGAGGAGATCGGCTGGGTGCTGCAGGTGCCCGCAGCGGGGCGCGAGAGGGTGATGGCTGAGTTGCAGGGTGCCGGCCTGGACGGGTGCGCATGCGAGATCGGTCGTGCCGCATCCGGCGACGTCGTGCGGCTGAGCCTGCGGGACGGCGGCGCGCCGATGCAGTGGCGGCGCGGCGAACTGCACGCCCTGTGGAATGACACCAGCCACCGCATCCAGCACCTGCGCGACAACCCCGAAACCGCCCAGGCCGAGCACGAGGCCGTGGTCGCGGCCGCCCCGCTGCCCGAGATGCGCGCTGATTTTTCGCTGAGCGCGCCCGCGATTGTCGAGGGGGCGCCGGCGCGCGTCGCCATCCTGCGCGAGCAGGGCGTCAACGGACATCTTGAAATGGCGGCGGCCTTTGCCCGTGCCGGACTGGAGCCCGTCGACATCACCATGACCGACCTGATAAAGCGGCGCAGGGACCTGGCCGACTTTCGCGTCATGGCCGTGTGCGGCGGGTTCTCCTACGGCGATGTGCTGGGCGGCGGCAGCGGCTGGACGCGCGAGATTTTGCTCAACGACCGGCTGGTCGACATGTTCGGGGCGTTCTTTGCCCGCACCGACACCCTGACCCTGGGGGTCTGCAACGGCTGCCAGCTGCTGGCGCAGCTGCGCTCGCTCATCCCCGGCAGCGAGGGCTGGTGCGACTTTGTCGAGAACACCTCGGGACGGTTCGAGGCGCGCACCGCCCTGGTCGAGGTGCTGCCCTCGGCCTCGCTGCTGCTCGAGGGCATGGCCGGCAGCGTGCTGCCGGTGGCGCTGGCACACGGCGAGGGGCGGGCTGAATTTGCCGACGGTGTCGTGCTGGAGGCGGCACGCCGGAGCCTGCGCTTTGTCGATGCCGGCGGCGCTGCCGAGGGCTATCCCGCCAACCCCAACGGCAGCCCCGGCGGACTGACCGCGATCACCAATGCCGACGGCCGCATCACCGCCATGATGCCGCACCCCGAGCGCGTCGTGCGCACCATCAACCTGTCCTTCTGCCCGAAATCCTGGCGCGCCCCCGACAGCGAGTGGGCCGACCACTCCCCCTGGGCGCAGCTGTTTTTTAATGCCCGAAGGGCGTTTGGGTGAGGGGGTTTGCTTGAGGGGGTTTGTCCTGGCCGGCAGGCGAGCAGGCAGGCTGACGGGCAATTTTTCAGCGGGATTCAGCGGCTTAGATTGACACGGATGGGCTGCTCTCTATAATCACCGGCTTTTTTATTCCGTCGCCTGAGATCAATTGAGATGGATATCAAAGAACTGATCATCAAGGATGTCCGATGCTTTGCAGGCGAGCAAAGATTCCGCATACGCCCGCTGACTTTTCTGATCGGGGAGAACAGCACGGGGAAGACTACAGCACTTGGATGCTTTCAGGTATTGAGAAATTTTTTACAGGGCCCGAAACCTTTTGGTGATGTGGATTTCAATACTGACCCCTATCAAATGGGGGTTTTTTCAGATATTGCTAGGAAAACTGCCTCTAAGAATGGGGAGATTTCTACGGGGAAAGATTTTATTCTGGGACTTAAACTCAGTTCAAAAAGAAAGGGCGGGGAAATTGAATACTTAGTAGAGTTTGTCGAAGACAAAAACGGAGGCGAACCTGTCATTCGGAGACAAAAAATTGCTTCTGAAAAAGGTGACATTATTTTTGAAAGGTGTGAGGATATAGCGGAAGAAGCTTTTGCTCTCAGGTATGACAGTATAAAAACAAAAAAAGGAAAAAAGATTTTTTGCATAAGGTACCAACTTCCTTTTGAATCTGATGCTTGGGGGATTTTAAGTAATTTTCACAGTATATTGTCTGATCAGAAAGATAATACTGCTACAGAGGAAGCATCGATTGTTAGGGCTGCAAACTTATCTGAAGAGAAGGAACAACCTGCTCTAAAAGAGTATGAAAAATTCATCAAATATCTTCTGGATCTGTCTAGCAGAAATAAAAGAAGATTTCCTCTTATAGGGTTGAATAAAAGCCATAGCTTTGGCCCGACTCGATCCAAACCCCAGAGGACTTATGATCCTGTAAAGGAAGTTGTTAATCCAGAAGGTGATGATATTCCCATGGCACTAAGACGTATTTACAGAGATAAAGAGGCCTGGAAAGACCTTGAAGACAGATTAATTAAATTTGGAAAAAGATCCGGGTTGTTTTCTGAAATCTCTGTCAAGGAACCGATCGGCGACTCCATGGCAGACCCGTTTCAATTGCGCTTCAAAGCCAGAGGTCTTCAGGTCAATACAGTTGATGTGGGCTATGGAGTGAGTCAGATACTGCCCATTCTGGTGCGTCTATTTGTTGCAAGGCGGCCAGTGGCTTTTTCAATTCATCAACCCGAGGTTCACTTGCATCCGAGAGCTCAAGCAGAATTGTCAACACTCTTAACCACATTGATAAAAAGACAGGGCCATCAATTTATTATCGAAACGCATAGCGATCACATGATCAATCGTGCTCGCATTGACATCATGAAGAAGAGAATATCCCCGGAAGATGTATCCCTGATCTACCTGGAGCATACTAATAATTCTGTCAAAGTGCATAACATTGAATTTGACAATATGGCCAATCTGGAAAATGCCCCCAATAATTATCGGAAATTTTTCCTTTCGGAAACTAACAAATTGTTAGGCTTTGATTGAAAATGTGTTTAATTATTGATGCCAACATGTTTGATGGCTATATCAAGCAGAAAGATGCCAATATGCAACAGTTGAAGTTCTGGGTGGAAAATAAGTCCAGGAGGGTTGCTTATTCCAACGCTGGCAAAATGAAACAAGAATTGGCTAGAAATCCTGAAATGATGGAAATGCTTTTTGCATATAGAGAGAGTGAAAAAGCGGAGCTTTTTTCTGAAGAAGAAATCAAACGGCAGGAAGAGACACTCCAAGAATATGGTCTGAAATCAGATGATGAGCATATTCTTGCCTTGGCACTTGCATCGGGAGCCAGGTTGCTGGTATCAGAAGATCGTGCTTTGGGTGTCGATTTCAAAGCGCACCCTATTCGCGGCAAGGTATACAAAAACCAAAATCGGCAAAGACGGGAGGATCTGCTGCGCGAGTGCCGCTGTCCCCCTAAAAAGAAATAACCATCACCCCACCCGAATAACACTCCTGCCGCAGATGCAGCCGGCGAGCATCCGCCCGCACAGTTCGGGGGCTTCCTCTTGAATTGACACAATATGAGCCGGTTTTCATAATGCGCTGCTCGCATGCAGCCCCGGTTGGGGAAAGCAGCAATGGACATCGAGGAACTGATCATCAAGGATGTCCGCTGCTTCGCAGGCGAGCAAAGACTTCGCATACGCCCGCTGACTTTTCTGGTTGGGGAGAACAGCACAGGGAAGACGACGGCGTTCGGGTGCTTTCAGGTGCTGCAAAATTTTTTGCGAAGTTTCGGACCCTTTGGCGATCTGAATTTCAATACCGCTCCCTACCAAATGGGAACTTTTTTGGATATTTCCAGGAAAATTGATTCTGAAAATAAGAAGAGCTTTGCTCTGGGGTTTAAGTTAAAAACAAGGGGTGAGAGAGGCAAGCTGGAATATTTGGCGGAGTTTGTTGAGGGCGAAAGGGGTGCTGAACCCGCCCTTCGACGGCAAAGAATTATCACTGATAAGGGAGAAATCATCCTTGACAGAAATAAAAATTTAGCAAGAACACAAAGAGGTGTTTTTGAACCAAAATACGATGATGTAAAAACGAGACGTGAAAAAAGAATTTTTCGCATCAAGCATCATTTTCCCTATGAAGCTAATGCGTGGAATCTTCTGGGTGATTTCTATCATTACTTCTCTGAGAAAAAGAAAGATCCTGTCGCACAGGAATATGCAAAATTTATTGAGAGTGTGCTGGATTTATCCTGCGGAGACAGGGAAGGGCTTTCCGATATCGGGTCGGACAGGCATTACAGCTTTGGCCCCATACGCTCCCAGCCGCAGAGAACCTATGATTCCCTAAAGGAGGCAATGACACCTGACTGCGATGATATTCCGATGGCACTCCGGCGCATTTACAGAAACAAGAAGGCTTGGAAAAGCTTGGAAAAGAAACTGGTCCAATTTGGAGAAAACTCAGGGCTGTTTTCGGCGATTTCGGTCAAGGAGCCGCTGGGACATTCCATGGCGGATCCATTCCAGCTGCTGGTCACAGTCAGGGGGGTGACAGTCAATCTGATGGATGCCGGCTATGGAGTGAGCCAGATACTGCCGATTTTGGTTCGTCTGTTCGTTGCCGAACAACCGGCCACTTTTTTGATACAGCAGTCTGAAACGCACCTGTATCCCAGGGTGCAGGCGGAATTGACCTCGCTTCTGGTTGAGTTGATCAAAGACTCGCACCACCAGTTTTTTATTGAAACGCACAGCGATTTCATGATTGATCGTGTTCGCATTGAGATTAAGGAGGGAAACATATCTCCAGATGATGTGTCATTGATCTACTTGGAGCCGCTGCCCTCTAAATATGCTGTCAAAGGGCATAACATAGAGTTTGATGAGCAGGCAAATTTGGAAAATGTTCCCGATGGTTACCGGGACTTCTTCTCTAAAGAGACCAACCGCTTGCTCGGTTGGGATTAAAGTGCGGGGTTTGTTGTGAGTAAGCAGCTTCCGATTAATCTGGAGATGCTTCGCTGGGCGCGCGATACTTCGGGCCATCCAATCGAGGATGTTGCCAGAAAAATGAAGAAGGATGTGGAGACGGTTCGGGCCTGGGAAAATGGCCGAGCCTTTCCAACTTATATTCAGCTGGAAAAACTGGCAAGTCTGTATAAACGTCCCATTGCAATGCTGTTTTTTCCGGAGCCCCCGAATGAGGAGCCTCTATTTCATTCGTTCAATACCTTGCCAGAGCATGAGGCGCAAAAAATCCCGCCCCGCATTCGTTACCTGATTAGAAAATCGAAAGCATTGCAGATGAACTTTTCCGAGCTACATGACGGAATAAATCCCGCCAGTAGAGAAATCATCAAGGATTTGAGGTTTTTTTCAATAGCTGATTCAGCAGCGATGGCCCAAGATGTTCGAAAATATCTGTCGGTTCATTTAAACACCCAAAAATCTTGGGGCTCGGATAAAAAGGTGTTCGACACATGGCGCGAGACTATTGAGAGGCATGGGGTTCTGGTTTTCAAATATTCTTTCGGTGCTTTTAGAATCACCGATGGTAAGGAGGATTCACGCGAGCAGGCCTATTCAGGGTTTTCGCTATGCGACTCTGACTTTCCGATTATCTGTATCAATAGCAGTAAGCCAGTTATTCAACAAATATTTACTTTATTTAGCGAGTTGGCTCATTTGCTCATGGGATCTGGAGGAGTGAGTTTTGATTTGTCTGACGATCAAAAATTAAGCGAACAATATCAGCGGATAAAGCAGCATTGCACTCGATTTGCGTCTGAGTTCTTGGTTCCAACATCAGATTTTAATGAAAGGACTGAAGAATTGGTTTGCAATGAAGAATCAATCAATAAATTGGCCAAATCATATGGCGTAGGTAAGGAGCTGATTCTGAGAAGGTTTCATGAGCAAAAACAATGCGATAGCCGATATTATCGGGAGAAGATAAGCCAATGGGCAAGCGAAGTCAGAAAAGAAAATAGGTTGCAAGAAAATGCCAAGGCAAATATCAGTGAAAAGTCAAAAAGCAAGAGAAGCCAAAATTTTTATTCATATAAAGGAGCACACCTAGGCAGAAGGTATGTTGAAGCCGTTATTGTGCGCCATGATCAGGGGGATATTTCTGACGAGCTGGCGGCGGAATATTTGGATGTTAGTCCTGCCAAATTATCAGATGTAAAAGATTGGCTATGGAAGCAAAAATCGGCAGTGTAATGACCTACGTCTTCGACAGCGGCCCGCTGATTGTTCTTTTTGGCCGCTACTACCGCGGCAGGTTCCCCTCTCTCTGGGATAGATTTGATTTGTTGGTTGAAGAGGGAAGGATCACCTCAGTGCGAGAGGTGAAAAACGAACTCTTGGCTCAGGATGACGATTTGAACCAATGGTGCCGCTCAAATCCCGAACTGTTTGTTGTCCCAAACCATAAAGAGCTGCAATTTGTGGGTCAGATATTTTCAGTCAAAAACGGGCATTTCCAGTCCCTAATTAAAAAGCAGGATCAAATGCGAGGCCGGCCGGTGGCTGATCCCTTCGTGATTGCACGAGCGGCTCGCGGGGTTGAGAACAGTTGCGTGGTGACTTTGGAAGCTTACAAGGAAAATGCCGCCAAGATTCCCAATGTCTGTAAATATTTCAAAGTCGACTGCATGAATTTAGAGCAATTCATGGAAACCGAGAACTGGCGCTTTTGAGAATCCGTCGAGGTGTCCCACCCATCACTCCACCCGAATAACGCTTCTCCCCCGCACGCCCCCGGCGAGGATCTTTCCGCACAGTTCGGGGACGTCCTCGAGGGTGTGGTCGCTCATCATGGTCTCCAGCAGGTCGAGGTCGAGCTCCTCGGCCAGGTGTTTCCAGGCCCGCTCCCGCAGCGGCATCGGCGCCATCACCGAGTCGATCCCCAGCAGGCGCACGCCCCGCAGGATGAAGGGCATGACGGTCGCCGGCAGGTCGGCGCCGGCCGCCAGTCCGCAGGCGGCCACCGCCCCGCCGTAGCGGGTCTGCGCCAGGATGTTGGCCAGCACCTTCGAGCCGACCGAGTCAACCGCCCCGTCCCAGAGTTCCCTGCCCAGCGGCGGGGCATCGCCGGAAACCTCCTCGCGCGCCAGCAGCTCGCCGGCGCCCAAGCCCCGAAGGTAGTCACCCTCGCTGTCGGTGCGCCCGCTGCAGGCGGTGACGGAATATCCCCGCTGGGCCAGCAGGGCGATGGCGACCGAGCCGACGCCCCCGGCGGCGCCGGTGACGACAATTTTTCCGGAGGTCACGCCGGCGTCGGCGAGCGCCAGCACCGACAGCATGGCGGTGTAGCCGGCGGTGCCGATGCCCATGGCCTGGCGGGCGCTGAGATTTTCGGGGATGCGCACCAGCCACTCGGGCTGCAGCCGGGCATAGCGGGCATAGCCGCCCCAGTGCACCTCGCCCAGCCCGTAGCCGTTGACCAGCACCCGGTCGCCGGCCTTCCAGCCGGGGTCTGCCGACTCAACCACGACCCCGGCCAGGTCAATGCCCGCCGCCATCGGGTAGCGGCGCACCACGGGGGCGGCGCCGGTCACGGCGAGGGCGTCCTTGTAGTTGAGCGTCGAGTATTCGACCTCGACCAAAACCGGCGCATCGGGCAGCTCATCGGGGGCAGCACCGCGAATGCCGGCGGCGTGCGGGCCGTCCTCTTCCTTGCTGCAGATCAGGGCGTTGAAGTTATCCACGGGGCGGCTCGTCGGCTCTGGCGGCGGGCAATATAGCACCCGCCCCCGACCCGCCCCCGACCCG